>DLQL01000051.1 GCA_002477565.1 Flavobacteriaceae bacterium UBA7433 | reverse complement strand
CTTGAAGTGTCGCTAAAATACTATTTTAGATAGAATCTCAAAAGGGGATTCTAAATAATTTTCAACAACATTTGACTCACAAATTGTTGAAAAAAACTTGTTAAATATCAAATTGTCAATTGGAGGCAGTGTCTTTTTTTAAATTCCTAAAAACAAAGCCATCGACTGCTACTCATGTCTCAACTTTCTCCATTGAGAGGCATTTATTTCTTTAGATTTGTGTATTTTTGCACTTCATTTCAATACAAAACAATGTCATTATCAAGTTTGAATGCCATCTCACCCATTGATGGAAGGTATCGAGGAAAAGTTGAATCGTTGGCTGCCTACTATTCGGAAGCAGCTTTGATCAAATACCGCGTAAAAGTTGAAATCGAATACTTTATTGCGCTTTGCGAAATCCCTTTGCCCCAATTGGCGGATTTTGACACTACTTTGTTTCCGGCTCTTAGAAACATCTACCTCTCATTTTCGGATACAGATGCCACAAAAATAAAAGAGATTGAAAGTGTCACCAACCACGATGTCAAAGCAGTAGAATACTTTATCAAAGAGAAATTTGACGCTTTGAATCTGAATGCATACAAAGAATTCATTCATTTTGGTTTGACCTCTCAAGACATCAACAACACTGCCATTCCACTCTCGATCAAAGACTCTTTGGAAGAAGTGTACTACCCAAAACTAGACCAGCTTACAGCGAGGTTGGCCGATCTCTCTGAAGAATGGGAAGAAGTTCCTATGTTGGCTCGCACCCATGGACAACCCGCCTCTCCTACACGATTGGGAAAAGAACTGTTTGTTTTTGTAGAACGGATCAACCAACAAGTACAGCATTTACAAAACACCCCACATGCAGCCAAATTTGGTGGCGCTACAGGAAATTACAACGCACACAAAGTTGCCTACCCCAACATTGATTGGAAAGCTTTTGGAACGCATTTTGTTGAAAACATCCTCGAATTGCACCATTCCTTCCCAACTACTCAAATCGAACACTACGATCATTTGGCAAGTATTTTTGACGCTTTGAAACGCATCAATACCATCATTGTCGATTTAGACAGAGACATCTGGACCTATATTTCAAGCAATTACTTCAAACAAAAAATAAAAGCGGGAGAAGTGGGTTCTTCTGCCATGCCGCACAAAGTCAACCCAATTGATTTTGAAAACTCTGAAGGAAACATGGGCCTCGCCAACGCATTGTTTGCGCATTTAGCAGCCAAACTTCCCTTGTCTCGTTTGCAACGGGATTTGACAGATTCTACTGTACTTCGCAATGTCGGTGTGCCGATTGCACACACCATGATCGGATTTGCATCTACCCTCAAAGGATTGAACAAATTGCTACTCAACAGAGAAGCCTTTGAAAGCGATTTGGAAAACAACTGGGCAGTAGTTGCAGAAGCCATTCAAACCATTTTGAGAAGAGAAGCCTACCCAAACCCTTACGAAGCCCTCAAAGGACTGACAAGAACCAACGAGAAAATCAACCAGAAGTCTATTGCAAACTTTATTGACACCTTGGAAGTAGCAGCTGCGATCAAAACAGAACTCAAAGCAATCACTCCGAGCAATTACACGGGGATTTAAGACACGCTCCCAACTTGGATGTTTGGCTACTGACGGATCAATACCCTGAAAGAGAAAGTGCTTTGCACAGCCCTCCTTGTCAACCTGTGATTTTTGTTTACCCAAACAAAACTCTTTTCTCTGTTTTTGCTTATTTTTACCCACATGACCAAAAAAGTTTTAATTGTATGTTTGGGAATCGGAAGCTTGTTTTTCTTGTCCTGTAAAAAAAACCCTGTTTTCAAAGATGCTTTTCAGTTTCGGGAAGGAACTTTTGAAATTCCTGAAGGAAATGGCTATTCCAAAACAATCCTTATCCGAAAGGACAGTCTGCAGATAGAAATCTACGAAGACCGCACAGACACGCTTCAAATCGAATGGCAAAACAACTTCAAGTACACCTTGAAGATGTTGCACCCCAAAACCAACTTGGACAAAAGCAGCATTCATGTTAAAATCACCAACATCGAAAAAAACCGCTACGATTTTGTTGCTAAAATTGGCTACTCCAATTTTGAACAAAAAGGAATCGTTTACAAACGCTCAAACAAAGAGGCTCTAAAAAAATAAACCATGGAAATTTTTGCACAAACAGACACTTTGGTCGCATTGCTCACCCTGACTTTTCTAGAAATCATCTTGGGAATTGACAACATCATTTTTATTTCTATCGCCACTTCAAAACTCCCTCAAAACCAACAGAAAAAAGCCAGTCAATTGGGTCTTTTACTCGCCATGGCGTTTCGCATTTTCTTGTTGATGGGGATCTCTTATTTGATTTCGATGAATGCTGTTCTGTTGCATATCGACAACAGTTGGATCTCAACAGACATTACAGGTCAAAGTGTCATCCTTTTTGGTGGTGGTTTGTTTTTGCTCTATAAGAGTACACGTGAAATCCACCACAAAGTAGAAGGAAACGAAGAAGATACCGCTGAAAAACCAAAAGCTACTGCTTCTTTTTCCAAAATCATTTTACAAATTGTAATGATCGACATCGTATTTTCCTTTGATTCCGTTTTGACTGCTGTCGGAATGACCAATGGCATTGACGGCGCCTTGGCAATTATGATTACTGCAGTCATCGTTTCCATGATCATCATGATGGTATTTGCTGCACCGGTAGGAAAATTTGTCAATACCCATCCAACGGTTCAAATGTTGGCGCTTTCGTTCTTAATTTTGATCGGGTTTATGTTGATCACCGAAGCTGCTCACCTTGCCCACACCAAAGTATTTGAACAACAGATTGGAGCCATCCCAAAAGGGTATTTGTATTTTGCAATTGCATTTTCGTTGGGCGTAGAGGCGCTCAATATGAAAATCAGAAAACCAAAATCCTAAAGGCATTCAAACGCGCTGTGTCTTTAATTTTAAAATGACTCCACATAAAAAACATACAATACGACTGACCTTTATCGACTCCCTGAGGTCGATTGCCATTTTGCTGATGTTGGAAGGTCATTTTATTACCCACAGCCTTTTGCCTGTATACCGAGATGACAACAATCCAATTTACGCACTGTGGAAATTTTCCAGAGGCCTCACAGCCCCTGTATTCTTTACCATCTCTGGATTGATTTTCACCTACTTGTTGCTGAAAGACAAAAACAAAGGCTTTCAAAACAAGCGTTTGAAAAAAGGTGTCAAAAGAGGAACTCTTCTTTTGTTACTTGGCTACTTGTTGCAACTAAAACTGTACAAGGTCTTTTTTTCAGGAATCCCCTTATTTACAGATTTGTTTTCGATTTTTCACGTGTTGCAATGCATCGGAAGCTCTTTGATCCTCATCGTTTGCATTTACTTGTTCAAAACTTACTTTTTAAAAATCCCTTTGGGGTTGCTTTTATTTGTTTTGGGAATCGCTGTGTTTTTAGGTACGCCTACCCTGTTGAATCTGGAGTACACAGGCCTGCCTAAATTTGTAGAAAACATTTTGATTACTAGCAGAGACCTCAGCCGAAACAGGTCTGTATTCCCCTTGTTTCCATGGGCAGGATTTGTTTTTATGGGTGGTTTTTTGGGCAGCATCACTTACCGGTTTGAAAAGCAAACCAGCCATTTGCTCTTTGCTGGAATCTTGGCCACTGCTGGGGTACTTTTGATTTCATTCAATTACAATCTCATGGTTTTTTTACAACGGTTTACCGCGTTCATGGGATTGGAAGCCATTCAATACGTCTATGAAATGAACCGAGTAGGCCAAGTGTTTTTGGTCATCTCAACGGTGCTACTTCTCGAAACAGGCCTAAAAGAAATACACAGGTCCACTTCCTTTTCCACTCCTAAAAACACTGTTTTATTTGCTTCCATAGGATGCTGGATCTTGCTGTTGCTCCTTTGGGAATACCCCATGCCTACTGCCTATAGCTACCTGTTGTTCTTCGTTCCCCTCGCCTTGCTCCTCGCAAAAGGAGTGGGATGGAATGCCCAGTTGTTTCATGCCATAGGACAAAACACCTTGTTTGTCTATGTCGCACATGTGGTGCTCCTTTACGAAGGTTTTTTAGGGCTTCCCTTCGGAAAATGGATCCAAGCAAAACTGACACCTTTTTACGCACTTTTTGGAATGCTGCTCTTTCTCTGTTTGTTTGCCCTTCTGACCAAACACTTTTATTTGACAAAAAAACAAGCACCCTTATAAAAAGCACTTGAAACACCTCGGTTTCTTCAAAAAACAGACTGCCCAAAACTCAGTTGTCATCCGTTTTTTTTTCAAAAGACAAAAGCCCTCATAAGTAGAATTAAAGCAACTGTTCTTCAACTATTTTTATTAATTTTGCGTTTTCGATTTAACAACCCATACTCAACCGTTCAAAAAACACATAGATGCTTCTATTTTTCCAAAAAAATGCAACCGTTTTTGCCGTCGAATCCAAAGAAATTTCTTCAGAAAACATTCAAAAACTCCTTTGGCTGTTTGGGAATGCAGTACAAATCGAACAAACTTCGCTCGAAGGATTTTTTATTGGTCCTCGCAAAGAAATGATCACTCCATGGAGCACCAACGCTGTTGAAATTACTCAAAACATGAGTATTGATGGGATCTCAAGAATTGAAGAATTTACAAAAGTAGACAACAAAGACGCTGTGTTTGACCCCATGTTGCAAGTGCTTTATTCAGGATTGAATCAAGAACTTTTCACGATCAACACTCAACCCAAAGCAGTTTTAGAAATTGAAGACATTGCTGTTTTCAACCGGCAAGAAGGACTCTCTTTGAGCGACGAAGAAGTTGCCTACTTAGAAGGCATGTCTGCTAAAATTAATCGAAAACTAACAGACTCGGAAGTATTTGGTTTTTCTCAGATCAATTCAGAACACTGCCGCCATAAAATATTCAACGGAACTTTTGTCATCAATGGAGAAGAAAAAGAAAACTCCTTGTTTAAAATGATCCGAAAGACATCAGAAACACACCCCAACGGGATTGTATCTGCCTACAAAGACAATGTGGCTTTTGTCAAAGGACCCAAAGTAACGCAGTTTGCTCCCAAATCAGCAGACAAGCCCGATTACTACGAAAACAAAGATTTCAATTCCGTCATTTCTCTCAAAGCAGAAACCCACAACTTTCCGACCACTGTAGAACCTTTCAACGGTGCTGCCACTGGTTCGGGAGGAGAAATCAGAGACCGACTGGCAGGAGGAAAAGGTTCTTTGCCTTTGGCAGGAACAGCCGTCTACATGACTTCTTACTCCCGCCTTTCAAAAAACAGGCCTTGGGAAACCATGGACGAACGCGATTGGTTGTACCAAACACCGATGGACATACTCGTCAAAGCTTCCAACGGAGCTTCCGATTTTGGAAACAAATTTGGGCAACCCTTGATCTCAGGATCTTTGTTGACCTTTGAACACGACGAAAGTACCGAGAACTTGACAAGTTCAGAAGCACGAAAATTGGGCTTTGACAAAGTGATCATGCAAGCCGGAGGGATTGGTTACGGAAAAGCAGAACAAGCTATAAAAGATTGTCCCCAAGAGGGCGACAAAATTGTCATTCTCGGTGGAGACAACTACCGAATTGGAATGGGGGGTGCTGCCGTTTCATCTGCAGACACCGGAGGCATGGACAGTCAAATAGAGCTGAATGCCGTGCAACGCTCCAATCCAGAAATGCAAAAACGTGCTGCCAATGCCATACGTGGAATGGTAGAAAGTGAACTCAACCCTATTGTCTCCATTCACGATCATGGTGCCGGTGGACATTTAAACTGCCTGTCCGAATTGGTTGAAGACACCGGAGGAAACATCGACTTGGACAAGTTGCCCGTCGGAGACCCTACCCTATCCGCAAAAGAAATTATCGGAAACGAATCTCAAGAACGAATGGGGTTGGTCATTCACGAAAAAGATGTGGCCTATTTGAAACGAGTCGCTGACAGAGAACGGTCCCCAATGTATGCAGTAGGAGAAGTCACTTCTGATGACCAGTTTACCTTTCAATCTCGTACAACTGAAGAAAAGCCGATGGACTTGGCGATGAACGATATGTTTGGAAGCTCTCCAAAAACAGTTTTGACAGACAAAACCGTTGTGAGAAACTACAAAGCACTGCACTACACTCAGGAACTGGTACACGAATATTTGGAAAATGTCTTGCAATTAGAAGCAGTGGCATGCAAAGATTGGTTGACCAACAAAGTAGACCGCTGTGTCGGTGGTAAAGTAGCCAAACAACAATGTGCAGGCCCTTTGCAATTGCCTTTGAATGACGTTGCTGTCATGGCCTTGGACTTCAATGGAAAAGAAGGCGTCGCTACCAGTATTGGGCATGCGCCCGTTGCGAGTTTGATCGACGAAGCCGCAGGTTCTCGTAATGCCATTGCAGAATCTTTGACCAACTTGGTATGGGCTCCTTTGGAAAACCAACTGGAATCTGTATCCCTTTCTGCGAACTGGATGTGGCCTTGTAAAAACGAAGGAGAAGATGCGCGCTTGTACAATGCTGTCGAAGCAGTATCTAACTTTGCCATCGAATTGGGCATCAACATCCCTACGGGAAAAGACTCCCTTTCGATGAAGCAAAAATACCCAAACGAAGACGTGATTGCTCCGGGTACCGTGATCATATCAGCAGCAGGGCATTGCAGCGACATCAACAAAGTAGTGGAGCCTGTATTTCAAAAAAATGCAGACAACAAAATCTACTACATTGATTTTTCCAACGATGCCTTCCAACTTGGAGGTTCGTCCTTTGCTCAAGCGACTTCAGGAATTGGAAGCAAGAGTCCAGACATCAAAGATGTAGCAAAGTTTAAAAAAGCTTTCAACACCTTGCAACAGTTGATCTTAGAAGGCCGCATTTTAGCAGGACATGACATCTCTGCAGGGGGAATGATCACCACTATTTTGGAAATGTGTTTTGCTCAAAAAAATGTAGGAGCACAAATAGACATCACTGCGCTAAAGGAAAAAGACAGCATCAAAGCCTTGTTTGCAGAAAACAGCGGGGTCATCATCCAATCGGCAGATGCAGAAATTGAAGGGATTTTAAAGGCCAATGGCGTCGCCTTTACAGCAATCGGAAAGGCCGTTCGCAGCAATGAAGTGACCTTTCAAAACGGAGAACAAACAGAAGTCTTCAATGTGGACTACCTCCGTGATATTTGGTTTGGCACATCTTTCTTGTTGGACGACAAACAAACCGCAAACGGCTTGGCAACGACCCGTTTTAACAATTACAAAGACCAAGCACTTGAATTTGTTTTTCCGACAAATTTCACAGGAAAACTTCCACGAATAGACCCGTCAAAACCAAGACCAAAAGCCGCCATCCTTCGCGAAAAAGGATCCAACTCCGAAAGAGAAATGGCCAACGCGATGTACTTGGCAGGCTTTGACGTAAAAGACGTGCACATGACCGATTTGATTTCGGGTCGTGAAAACTTGGAAGACATTCAATTCATCGGTGCCGTTGGTGGTTTTTCCAACTCCGATGTCCTCGGTTCTGCCAAAGGATGGGCAGGAGCCTTTATGTTCAACGAAAAAGCAAAAACAGCCTTGGATAATTTCTTTAAGAGAGAAGACACCTTGTCTTTGGGGATTTGCAACGGATGTCAATTGTTTGTAGAATTGGGCTTGCTTTATCCAGGACATGAAGCAATGCCAAAAATGGTTCACAACGAATCCCACAAACACGAAAGCAGCTTTACGTCTGTAAAAATTCAAGAAAACAATTCCGTCATGCTACAATCTTTGGCCGGAAACACACTGGGGGTTTGGATTTCACATGGAGAAGGTAAATTCCAATTGCCCTACGAAGAAGACCAATACCAAATTGTTGGTACATATGGTTACGAGGGCTACCCTGCCAATCCAAACGGTTCGGATTACAACACTGCCATGATGGCTTCAAAAGACGGACGTCATCTGGTGATGATGCCACATATCGAGCGTTCTATTTTTCAATGGAATTGGGCAAACTACCCAACAGACAGAAAAGACGAAGTCTCCCCTTGGTTGGAAGCTTTTGTAAATGCCAAAGAGTGGTTGACAAAATAAAAACAAGCCTTCAAATCAATGCCCGTTTTTTAAAAACGGGCATTTTTTTTGTAATTTAAATACGGTTGGAACTGGTAAGTTGTTTGCATCTAAAAAAGCAGTCATGAATTCAGCACTTCAAAAAAACAACACGGAAAATACATGTACCTAGGGATTCAACAACCCAATGAATGAAGAATGCCACGATACGGAATGGGGAGTTCCGACAGACGACGACCGTTTGTTTTAAGAGGGAATTTTATTAGGGGTTCCCAAAAAAATCTTGGATAGAAAACAGTACTTTTACAGCATCCCATTTGCCCCTTAGGTATGAATTTTGACTTTTTTTTACAGAAGGAATCCGCCATCAAAGAAACGTCTTTAGAAGGAGAACGTGCACATTCGAAGTTGGCACCAAAAACAAGAGAAAACGCCGTTAGGCTGATGGTCGAGAACAAGAACTATAAAAAGGCAGCCGTATTGGCATTGTTTTACCCAAACAAAAAAGGAGAAACACACTTCCTTTTGACTGAAAGAGCTAATTACCAAGGTACCCATTCAGCGCAAATAAGTTTTCCCGGAGGAAAATACGAACCCAGTGACCGCCACTTGGAACAGACTGCAATACGCGAATGCTTTGAAGAAGTGGGGGTGCCAATGTCACAAATAAAACTGTTCAAAGAATTGACTTCCGTATACATACCCCCGAGCAATTTTAAAGTCACTCCATTTGTGGGAATTGTAAAAGAACGCCCCCTATTTATTCCCAATCGTGAAGTCGCTCAATTGATCGAAGTGCCTTGCAAAGATTTGATATCTGCAAAATTTCACATCCCCACAAGTGACAGCTCTGTTCAGAGGGAGTGCGGTGGTTTTCCTCATTTCAATTTTGGAAAGCACAAAGTATGGGGAGCTACTGCCATGATTCTAAGTGAAATCAAAGAACTGCTAAAAACACTTTAAAAAATGAATAGTTTTTGTAGATTTGTGATTCTTTAAAAAACAAGTTCTGAATGCAACTTTTGAAAAAAAATCCTTTTGGTCATATCTTAATTGTCAAAAAATGGCTCATCAGAATTTTAGGTATCATCTCCCACAGGCGTTACAATAAATTCAACAAATTGCATATCGAAGGTTCTGAAATCATTCGCGATTTGCCCGATGTAAATGTACTTTTTGTATCCAATCACCAAACTTATTTCGCAGATGTTGCCGCTATGTTCCACGTCTTTAATGCGGCCTTAAAAGGACGTGTTGACAACCTGAAAAATATCGGGTATATCTGGAATCCAAAATTAAACATGTATTACATCGCTGCACTCGAGACGATGAAAGCGGGCATCCTGCCTAAAATTTTTGCCTATATGGGTTCGGTTTCCATTCAACGTACGTGGAGAAGCGATGGAAAAGATGTCAATAGGCAAGTAAAAATGTCTGATATCGGAAACATCGGTACTGCCTTGAACGACGGATGGGTCATCACTTTCCCTCAAGGAACTACCAAACCTTTCAACCCGATTCGAAGAGGAACAGCACACATTATCAAAACCTACAAACCGATTGTGATTCCCATCGTCATAGACGGTTTTCGAAGGTCTTTCGACAAAAAAGGCTTGTTGATCAAAAAACGTGGGGTCTTGCAAACTATGGTCATCAAAAAACCTTTGGACATCGACTACGACAACGATTCTTTTGACGACATCTTACAGAAAATTGAATACGCCATCGAACAACACCCTTCTTTCTTAAAAGTAATTTCTGTGGAAGATTACAAAAAACAAGAAGATGCCCTGAACAAAGAGCGGGAATTTTGGCAGTCCTAAATCTAGGATCCGTTTGTACAACTTACACTTCTTTGTTTTTTTAGATAAATTAATTCAATAGTTTTTGTTATTTTTATCATCAAAAATGATGCAATGACAATCACGCAATTGAAATACATTTTGGCAGTTGCCGAGCACCAAAACTTCACCATAGCTGCAGCACATTGTGCTGTGACCCAACCGACCTTGAGCATGCAAATCCAAAAACTGGAAGAGGCGCTTGAGGTGCAAATATTCAACCGTTCTAAAAAACCAATTTCTCTGACCGAAATTGGCAAAAAAATCATTGTTCAAGCAAAAATTATCGTGGCAGAGAGCCATCGCATCGGAGACATCGTAGACCGACAAAAAGGTTTTGTGGGAGGCGAGTTTAAAATAGCAATCATCCCAACGGTCATGCCGACTTTGCTGCCAATGTTTTTAAAGACGTTCACTAAAAAACACCCCGAAGTTCAGCTAAAAATTGAGGAATTACACACCGAAGATTGCATCAAAAAACTAAACGATGGTCACATTGATGTGGCGATTGCTGCCACCCCCTTGGAAAATGAAGACATCATAGAGTGGCCTTTGTACTACGAACCTTTTGTGGGTTTTGTTCCAGAATGGCACAGGCTTGCTTCAAGCAAACTACTGACGGTGGACGCTTTGGAAATTGATGAATTGTTGTTGCTCAAAGACGGGCATTGTTTCAAAGAGAGCATTCTAAATCTTTGCGGCAGTTTTGCCGACAAAAACCTTCAATCCTTTCGATTGGAAAGTGGCAGTTTTGACACATTGATCAAATTGTCAAAAGAAAATCTAGGAATGACACTGCTCCCCTACTTGCACACCTTAGATCTTAGCAAAGAGGACCAGCCAATGCTGCGCGAATTTGAAAAACCAGCCCCTGCAAGGGAAATCAGCATGATTTACCACAAGTCACAGTTGAAAATGCAACTTATTGAGGCCCTTAAAAAAACAATAGACGGCTTGGTAAGAGGAGCAATTTCATTTAATGATGTCAAAATCATCAGCCCTCTTCAACAAAAAAAGACATAAAAAAACCATCGCTTCCTATTTGGAAGCGATGGTTTGAGGTTATTTGTAATCGTTTGCGACTAAAACGTAAGATTGCAATTCCGGCTTGTTTTGTGTAAATTCTATTAGCCAAAGTTCCAATTCAGTCAATTCGTGAGGCAATAGTTTTTCTACTGCTTTTTCCAATTCTTTGTAAAACAGTTCCGCATTGAAACTGACTTTCTTTAAAACGGTTTTTGTGTACTTAAAAATAGCTCTAGGCATAAAGTAAAGGGTTTTAGGGTTGCTACTTTCAAATGTAGCAAAAAAAATGGGCAAACACACGTTTGCCCATCATTTTAACATTTGTATGCCTTTTCTCAAAGTGCATTTATTTTTTCAACCAGAGAGTTGGCTGCAACTTCCAAATCTGCATGAATGGATTGGTAGTGTGCTTTTGGATTTTCCACTTCTTTTTCATGGATTTTATCCATCAAGGTATCAAAGGCAGCGATCGCCTCTTGAATGATTGCTGTTGACTTGCTTGTATCTGCGTCTGCTGTGGTAAACTCCCATACATAACAGGCCTCAATAAGGTCTCCTAAAGTGTTGTGTATGTCTTTTTTTAAATTTTTAATCGATGCCATTTTCTTTTGTTTTAATTCGTTGCAAACTTACATTATTTCCTTCAATAAAAAACACGCTCTTTACAGGGCTTTGTATTCTAACCCTAAAAAACCTTTTAGAAAACTCACCTCTACGAAAAATAATTCTTCAACTCGACAAGTTGGTGAAGTGTTTTGTAAAACTCTTTTGGGTCTTCTGATTCTGACACTTGCTCGTGCATCCAAGTGGTGTGATAAGGCACGTGAACGGCAGCAGCTCCAATGGCCAACAAGGGGAGCACATCGGAACGCAAGGAGTTGCCCACCATCAATAATTCGGAAGGTTCAATCTCCAAATGTTTGATAATTTTCATATAATCGGCTTCTTTTTTATCGCTCATCACCTCCACGTGGTGAAAGTAATCCAAGAGTCCCGATTTTTCCAGTTTTCGCTCTTGGTCCAACAAATCTCCTTTGGTAGCAACTATCAGTTTGAAATCGCCGTGCAAAAAGTCTAAAACTTCTTTGACGCCATCTAACAATTCGATGGGCTTGCCCAGCATGTCTTTCCCTATTTCTAATATTTTACTGAGAACTAAAGGCGAAATCTGTTCGTTGGAAATGTCCAAAGCCAATTCGATCATGGACAAGATAAACCCCTTGACACCATAGCCGTAATAGCCCAAATTGTCAATTTCGATTTTGTACAACTCTTGGTGGATTTTGTTTTTGGTCTCGTAGTCTGTCAACAGTTGGGCTACTTGTTGTTCCGCCTCTCTAAAATAAGGTTCGTTAGTCCACAAGGTGTCGTCTGCATCAAAAGCAATGACTTTTATTTTTTTGGGATTTATTTCCATAATTGATTGGCGCGTTTCAAATCTTCTGGGGTATCTATCCCAACAACTTGATAAGGAGTTTCCACCATTTTTATTTTTTTACCGTGCTCGAGAAATCGAATGCCCTCTAATTTTTCTGCCTTTTCATTTTGCTGCATCGGCAATTCTGCAAAGTCTTTCAAAGCTGATTTTCGAAAGGCATAAATTCCAATGTGTTTGTAATAACAAATAGCCGCGCTTTTGTCCATCGGATAGGGAATGGGAGCACGAGAAAAGTACAACACACAATGGTCTACACCCATCACAACTTTGACGTTGTTGGGGTTTTCTATTTCTTCCCAATCCCGCAGCGGATGAACCAACGAAGCAACATCGATTTGCTGCTCAGGATCTTTTTTAAAGACTGCGATCAAATCCTCCAAAGGTTCCTTTCGAGTAAAAGGTTCGTCGCCTTGTACATTGATGACCACATCGACATCCAAATCTTTGGCTGCCTCAGCAATGCGGTCTGAGCCGCATGCGTGCTCTTTCAAACTCATCAAAACATTGCCTCCAGCTGCTTCTACTGCTTTTTTGATTTCAAGACTGTCCGTAACCACGTATACTTCGTCGAACAGGTTGGTTTTTTTTGCAGCCTCGTAGGTCCTTACTACGACCGCCTTTCCACCTAAATCTTTCAATAGTTTCCCGGGAAATCTCACCGCCTCATAACGTGCGGGAATCATAGCGATTACTCTCATTTTTTTCTTTGCTTGGTGCAAGTAAAATTCCTTGCTTTTGAATCAATTTTATAAACTTCAATTCAAAGATACACAAAAAGAAATCGCACATCGATAACAATTTTGACATTCTCTAGCTGCTGTATTTCTTTTCAATACAAAGAGGGAGTAGTTTCAATGGAATCCCCTACCTTTGCCGCTTATATTATACCTATGACATTTAAAGATTTATCCATTGCCCCAGCCATTCTAAAAGCATTAGAAACAAAGGGATATACAAAACCCACACCCATTCAAGAAAAAGCAATCCCCTTGTTGTTGGCAGGAAGGGATCTTTTGGGATGTGCACAAACAGGTACCGGAAAAACCGCCGCCTTTGCCATTCCTATTCTTCAACATTTATACGCAGATGCCAGCACAAAAAGCGGCCCTCGAAAAATCAAAGCCTTGGTAGTGACTCCTACCCGAGAACTCGCCATTCAGATAGACGACAATTTTACCGAATACGGACAAAATACGCACCTTAAAAACACGGTTATTTTTGGAGGTGTCAAGCAGGGAAAACAAACTGAAAAATTGAAAAGAGGCGTTGATATTTTGGTAGCAACTCCTGGCCGTTTGTTGGATTTGATGCAGCAAGGATTCATCAGCTTGAAAGACATTGACTATTTTGTATTGGACGAGGCAGATCAAATGTTGGACATGGGTTTTATCCATGACATCAAAAGACTGCTTGCCAAACTCCCTAATAAAAGACAATCCCTGTTTTTTTCAGCGACAATGCCAAAAAACATTTTAGAACTGTCTCAGACCATTCTGCACAACCAAGCGGAAGTGAGTGTAAAACCTGAACAAGCAACCGCAGAAAAAGTTTCACAAGCTATTTATTTTGTCAAAAAAGGGGACAAATCAAAACTGTTGATTGACTTGATTCACGAAAATGAAGGTGCTTCGACACTGGTTTTTTCAAGAACCAAACACGGTGCTGACAAGGTCGTCCGCACCCTAGAAAAAGCAGGAATCAAAGCGGCTGCTATCCACGGAAACAAGTCACAAAATGCCAGACAACGTGCATTAGGGGCTTTTAAAGATGGTGCATTGAACATCTTAATCGCAACAGACATTGCTGCACGTGGAATTGACGTGTCCGAACTCGCTTTGGTGGTCAACTACGACCTTCCAAACATACCTGAAACCTATGTGCATCGCATCGGAAGAACGGGAAGAGCAAAAGCGAGTGGAATTGCACTTTCCTTTTGTGACTCCGTAGAAAGAGCGTATTTGATTTCCATCGAAAAATTGATCCGTCAAAAAATTCCGGTTGTTCAAGAACATGCTTACGTAGACGAAACTGTCGGCATTACAGCAAAACCAAAACAAAATTCTGGGAACAGGCAGCGAAGAAATTCCAATCAAGGAAAACCGAAAAAGAAATGGGGACAAAGAAACAGAAACTAAATTTACAATAAGATTGAAAAAAATCGCTCAAAAAGTCCTGATAATGAAACTTGTATAACAAGATTCATGGGCTTGTTTTTTTGTGCTTTTTTAAAATTAAATCTCAAAAAAATATGAGAATCTAATATTATAACACTAAATTTGTTTTCAATATTTAATTAATTTATCAACTAATGAGCAAAGGTACAGTAAAGTTTTTCAATGAAACCAAAGGTTTTGGCTTCATTACGGAAGAAGGGTCTAACGACGAACATTTCGTGCACATTTCAGGAACAATCGATGAAATCCGTGAAGGAGACGTCGTAGAATTTGAATTGCAAGAAGGAAGAAAAGGGATGAATGCAGTAAACGTTAAAGTAATTTAATCGTAAACTCCCTAGAAAAAAATTGATAGCTTGTCTTAACAGACAAGCTTTTTTTATGCCTTTTTTCAACGCTTTACATTGGCTGCTTTCGCACTTGTTTCAAGTGTAGCTGGTTGACAGGATTGATACCCAAGTGTTGTATGTTTTTTTGGGTAAAACGAACCACTTGATCGTAATAAAGCGGAATCACTGGTGCAGCTTGCATGAGCAAACGATCCATCTTGTGGTACAATTCTTCTCGAATCTTACGGTCTGTGGTTTTGATAGCCGTTTCATAAAGCTGGTCAAATTCAGGATTGCTGAAGTGGGTGTAATTGGGGCCGTCGGGCGAGAAATTTTTACTGTGAAAAATAAAGAGGTAATTTTCAGCATCTGGATAGTCTGCAACCCAACTGCCTCGAAAAAGGTTGAGCTTTCCTTGAACTTTTGATTGTCGCAATGTGGATGGAGGCATCACATCTAAAGAAACTCGCAATCCTAATTTTTCCAATTCTCGCTGAATGTACTCACACAAATCCAAATACTGGCTGTTTGTACTGATGGTTATCGACGGATTCAAATCTCCTGTTTCTTCGGAATACGAACGCAGCAATTCTTTGGCTTTTTTAGGTTGGTATGTATAACCGTTCATCTGGTCAAACGAAGGCATTCCTTTGGGAATAAATCCATTTACAGCGGGAGTCCCCATGCCATTGCGCAGGTACAAAATCATTTTTTCACGATCAAAACCGTAATTGATTGCCTGGCGTATTTTGAGTGATTGGGCGGCAGGATTTTCAGCGTCCAAATACACACCCAAATACTCCGTGTTTAAGTAGGGTCCCGATCGCATGTCTATGCGGTCTTGGTAGCCAGCTGTCAACTCGCCCTTTTCTGTCAAAAGTTCGTCCTTGTACGAGGCGTCGATGCTGTTTAAAAAATCGAGGTTTCCTTGTACAAATTGCAAAAATTCACTTTGTTTGTCCGGTAAAAAGGTGATGGCAACAGCTTCTAAATAAGGCAAGCGTTGGCCTAAAACACCACGCTCATGGTAGGCATTGTTTTTTCGAAAAACCAATTTGGTGTTTTCAACCCACAGCTGAAATTGAAAAGGTCCGGTTCCAATGGGATGGGAACGAAAAGACGTTCCAAAATAAGAGACAGCTTCTTTGGGAACTACCGAGCAATACTTCATACTCAGCAAGCTCAAGAAAGGCGGAAATGGCTGTTTCAATTGAATGACAAAAGTACTGTCATTGACAGCACTGAAATTTTGTACGTGCTCCAAAACCCACTTTCCCGGAGACGCAACCCGTGGATCTTGTAAACGATTCAAACTGTATACAAAATCACTCGCAACCACCTTTCGCGTACGTTCAGAACCAAAAAGAGGGTGCCTATGAAAATGCACATCCATCCGCAAATGAAATGTATAGGTCTTGCCCGTATCCGTTAGCTCCCATGACGAGGCGATGTCCGGCAACACCTCTAAGCGGTCGTCCAATTGCACCAAACCGTTGAACAATTGGTTGGTTGCCCAAATGGTTCTGAGGTCTTTGGCAAAAGCGGGATCTAAGGTTTGGATGTTTGCGTGTTCGTTGTATCGAAAAACGAGATGAGCACCTGCCTGTTTGGCCGTTTTCGCACAAGAAAATTGCAGCAACAGAGCGATGCCCACTACTCCAATCCTAAAAAACCACTTTCCAGTCCAAAACATTTTGTTCCGTTTTAACAGTATTACAGCTTCACAGGGAGATGGAATGAAAATCACTTTTGAAGAGAATTCATTTTAAACAAGTGCCGCTTTTCAGTTTAAAAACTTATTTTTGTCGGATATAAAAGTACAAGAATGGATGCACATAAAAAAGTAGCATTTTACACCTTGGGGTGCAAATTAAATTTCTCTGAGACTTCCACCATTGCACGAAACTTTCAAAACGAAGGTTTCGAACGTGTTGGCTTTGAAGAAGCTGCTGACATTTATGTCATCAACACCTGTTCTGTCACAGAAAATGCAGACAAACGCTTTAAATCCATCGTAAAAAATGCCTTAAAGAAAAACGACAAGGCGTATTTGATTGCGGTTGGTTGTTACGCGCAATTGAAACCTGAAGAATTGGCAGCGGTAGATGGCGTGGACCTCGTTTTGGGTGCGACGGAAAAATTCAAAGTAACCGACTACCTCAACGATTTGTCCAAAAATGACATGGGCGAAGTGCATTCTTGTGAGATTTCAGAAGCGGACTTTTATGTGGGCTCCTACGCTGTCGGAGACCGTACTCGTGCATTTCTAAAAGTACAAGACGGTTGTGATTACAAATGCACTTACTGTACCATCCCCTTGGCAAGAGGAATTTCCAGAAGTGACACTTTGGAGAATGTCTTGAACAATGCACGTGAGATCTCCGAAAAAGGCATCAAAGAAATTGTTTTGACTGGCGTCAATATTGGAGATTATGGCAAGGGAGAGTTTGGAAATAAAAAACACGAGCACACTTTTCACGAACTCGTTCAAGCTTTGGATGCAGTGAAGGGCATTCACCGTCTGAGAATTTCTTCCATAGAACCCAACTTGTTGCAAAATAAAACCATCGAATTTGTAGCCCAATCCAACTCGTTTGTCCCTCATTTTCACATTCCGCTCCAAAGCGGTAGCGATGCCTTGTTAAAACTCATGAAACGTCGCTACCTACAACAAACATATACCGACCGAGTAACTGCCATCAAAGAAAAAATGCCCAATGCCTGCATCGGCGTTGATGTGATTGTCGGATTTCCAGGAGAAACAGACGAACTGTTTTTGGAAACCTACAACTACCTCAATGAAATGGACATCTCCTACCTTCACGTCTTTACCTATTCAGAAAGACCCAACACAGAAGCTGTAGACATGCCAGGTGTTGTTCCTTTAAAAACACGGCAAAAAAGAAGCAAAATGCTTCGTGGATTGTCTGTCAAAAAAAGAAGGGCTTTTTACGAAAGTCAATTGCAAACAGAACAAAGCGTTTTGTTTGAAAACGAAAACAAAGATGGTTATGCCCAAGGGTTTACAGAAAACTACGTAAAGGTAAAAACACCTTGGAACCCTAGCTTGGCGAACACCATCCACCGAATTGTACTGACTGAAATTGACGAAGACGGCTTAGTTCGCTTTGATTGGTGCTGATTTGCTTCTCCAACTCAATTGCAATGAATACAAGACCGCAAAAAAAGGATGTATCTTGGCTAGTGTTTTGAAAATGCAAAAGAAATTTTTGGCATTTCTCAAAAGAAGAATTTTCAAAAAATGAAGAAACACATTTATTTACTTCCAGGTACCGCAGCAAATTCGAAAATCTTTGATCGAATTGAACTTCCTAAGGAGCGTTTTGAATTGCATTTTTTAGAATGGGTATTGCCCACTGACAAAAACGAAAGTTTGGAGGCATACGCTGGACGCATGTGTCAAAAGATACAGCACACAAAACCCATTTTATTGGGTGTATCTTTTGGAGGTATTTTGGTTCAAGAAATGAGCAAACAAATAGCATGTGAAAAAATTGTACTCGTTTCAAGTATTAAAAACAAAGGAGAATTTTCTTTCTTTTTGAACTGCATCCGCGCTACCAAAATCTACCAATTGTTTCCAAGCAAATTTCTGTTTCAATTTGAAAAAATAATTTCACGTTTTTTTGGACCCAAAGCCGACAAAAGAATCGCGGCATACAGAACCTATCTCTCTTACAGGAATCCAACCTATTTGAAATGGGCAATTCACAATGCACTGTGCTGGTCTCAGAGAGAAAGTTTGAGCAACACACTTCACATCCACGGAAACAAAGACCCGATCTTTCCGTTGCACTGCATCAAAAATTGTGAAGTTGTAAAAAACGGATCGCACATCATGATCCTTACCAAAGCAAAAGAAATTTGTAAAATTTTAGTGCAAAACCTTTAGCGCCCCATTGGGTGGGGATACAACCCTGAGACAGTTTAAAATTTTTCTTGAAGCACCTCCTTGTACTCCTTGACCATCTCTTCGACAATCTCTTTGGCAGATTGAATTTCGTGAATCAAACCGGCTACCTGGCCTATCTCTAGCATCCCATCGACCAAATCTCCTTCAAACATCCCTCGTTTCAAACGGCGTTTTCCTAGTAATTTTTTTAAATCCTCCACACTTTTGTGTTCTTGGTGGAGTTTTTCTATTTGAGTATAAAATTCGTTTTTGATCATGCGTACAGGAGCAATCTCTTTGAGAGTCAAGACCGTTTCTCCTTCTGAAACAGCGACAACTTTCTTTTTAAAGTCAATGTGAGCAGAAGATTCCAAACTCGCAGCAAAACGACTGCCTACCTGTACGCCATCTGCGCCCAAAACCAATGCCGCCAACATCCCCCTTCCTGTTGCAATTCCTCCGGCTGCAATCAAGGGAATGTGCAACTGCTCTTTGACCATTGGAATCAAGGTGAATGTCGTGCTTTCTTCCCTACCGTTGTGTCCCCCCGCCTCAAATCCTTCAGCAACCACAGCATCTACACCTGCAGCCTGGGCTTTCAAAGCAAATTTGATGCTACTGACTACATGTACGACCGTAATTCCATGTTTTTTCAAATGCGAAGTCCACAAATTGGGATTGCCAGCAGATGTAAAGACAATTTTCACCTCTTCTTCGATAATAATGGCGATGATTTCGTCAATGTTGGGGTACAACATAGGAACGTTGACTCCAAAAGGTTTGGAAGTGGCCTTTTTGCATTTTTGGATATGAGTTCTCAAAACGTCGGGATACATAGATCCAGCACCTATCAAGCCCAAACCACCAGCATTGCTAACTGCTGCCGCTAGTTTGTAGCCACTCACCCAAACCATTCCTCCTTGAACGATTGGGTATTGTATGTCAAATAATTGGGAGATTCGGGTGGAATTCATTGCGGTCATTGTTCTGAAAGGAATAGAAAACTCGGTTCAATTTGTCTTTACAAATTTAAAGACTTTCTTGCGACCATCCAATTTCAATTCCAACAGATACAAGCCTGGACTTAGGTCAGAAATAGCTAGGGAAGGATTTTCTTTAAATACTGTTGTTTGTTGCAATACTTTGCCAGAAATGGCCAGCACTCGAACGGAAAGCTGACTTACCTCATCCGACAATTTGATATTTAAAAACTCTTTGTTAAAGTTTGAAGAAAGCTCCCATACTGTTTTTTTGATTTTTTCAATTATCAAGGTATTGTAGGCTGCTTCAAAATTTGGAATTCCATAGCCTCTATGTGCAGTGGGCATTGTAAACAAATCTGCAGATTCTTTGATGACTTGTCTGAGTTCTGCAACGGTTAGGTTTGGACAAGACTGCCATAGGCAAGCTACCAGACCGGTAATGATGGGAGCAGAAAAAGAAGTCCCATTGGAAGGGCTTATATTACCGAAAGAATTGATTGCATACGCATTCAGTCCTTGTGCCAAAACATCTGGTTTGACTCGTCCGTCAGCGGAAGGTCCATAGGAACTAAAATAAGCGCTTTCTTCCTGAGCATCCACAGCTCCAACAGTGAGGACAGACGGAGCATCTGCGGGTGCACCGATGTATTCCCAGGAAGAGTTGCCCGAATTTCCTGCAGAGACCACCACAAAGATCCCTTTGGCAACGGCGATTTCCGCGCCTCTTGAAATAAAGGTTGTTTCACCGTCCATATCCGAATATGTGTAATCGTATCTCGATTCGTCAAACGTGGTATACCCCAAGGAGGTGTTGATGATATCTACTCCAAGGCTGTCTGACTTTTCTGCTGCTTCCACCCACAAACTTTCTTCGAGTGGAGTTTCGTTGGGCGGATCTTCAGTGACAAACAAGTAAAATTGTGCTTTGGGAGCAGTTCCAAGAAACTGTCCTTCGATATCAGCAGCAATGGTTGACAAGACCGAAAGACCGTGTTCACTCCCAGTGTCTTGATAAAAATCACTTGACCGATTTACGTAGTCATAGCCGCCCAAAATCTCACCGTTGTCAAAGTTGTTGTCGTGTAATTTTGAAAAGGCCGCAAAGGTTTCAACACCTTTGAAACCGGCGTCTAAAATCGAAATTTGCAAACCTTCCCCTTGAAAACCCTGAGCGTGTAAAACATCTCCATGCAGCATTTCTATTTGGTTGGCAGCAGGTCCGTAATCCAAAAGCCCCCCTTCGTTGACGTTTTCTAATTTTTGTCTTTTTACTTTGGACGTAAGCTTTGACTTATTGTGTCTGTTGTCTCCATATGCTATGGAAGCAACACCTGAGAGGTTAGAAAGTGGAGTTATCGCTGTTTTCGTTCCTCGAACATGAAGTGCGTTCAACCACTTGGATTTTGCCATTAGGGTCACCCCTGACGTATTGGAGACTTCAGAAACAGTCACAGCATCCAAAGGAACATCGCGAACATCCAAAGCAATTCCTTGTCGGATTCTTCGATCCAAAGCTCTTTGAGAAAGCATGGTCAAAGGATTGTCAAAATAAGCCTCTGTATTTGTTTTTTCAGACAAATAGACCCATGCTTCCTCCTGTTGTGCATGGGCAAAAGCACACACAAAGAAACTGAAAAGGAAAAGTATGGTTCTAAACATGTTCACACACCAAATTACAAAAATTAATGATTTTGAGGACCTTTATTTGAAAAAAAAGACGGCCTGAAAAGCCGTCTTTAGGTGTCAATATCCACACGGGGTGGGTGTTAAAACTCATACCAATTTCTTGGCGTTTTTTACTTTTTGCTTTAGCAAAGCAATTTCGAGGACTTCACGCATCTCATCCACATAGTGGAATTTCAAACCTTTCAAATAGGAATCTTTGATTTCATCGATGTCTTTTTTATTGGCGGTACAAAGAACGATCTCTTTGATATTGGCTCTTTTGGCAGCCAATATTTTTTCTTTGATCCCTCCTACTGGCAAGACCTTTCCGCGCAAGGTAATTTCGCCAGTCATGGCCAAATTAGATTTTACTTTTCTTTGTGTCAAAACCGAGACCAAAGAGGTGAGCATCGTGATTCCCGCACTTGGTCCGTCTTTGGGAGTGGCTCCTTCGGGTACGTGAATGTGCACTTTGTAGTCGTCCAAAATCTTTTGGTCAATTCCAAAAATACCGACATTTGCTTTGATGTATTCCAAAGCAATGGTGGCTGATTCTTTCATGACCTTTCCGAGGTTTCCTGTGATGGATAGTTCTCCTTTGCCTTTGGACAAAATGGATTCAATAAACAAGATGTCACCTCCGACACTTGTCCAAGCCAATCCGGTTACAACACCTGCCACTTGGTTGCTTTCGTATTTGTCTCTTTCCAAACGAGACGCTCCTAAAATAGCAAAAATGTCGTCATTGGTCAATTTGACTTGGTAGGCTTCTTCCATCGCAATGGATTTGGCTGTATTTCGCACGACTTTGGCGATCTGTTTTTCCAAACCACGCACACCCGACTCTCGGGTGTAACCGGTGACAATTTTTTCCAACTGTGCTTTCCCTAGCTTTAGATGTTTTGCTGCCAAGCCATGCGCCAACAACTGTTTTGGCAAGAGGTGTTTTTTTGCAATTTCTACTTTTTCTTCAACTGTATATCCCGAAACATTGATCAATTCCATCCGATCTCTAAGCGCCCAGGGCACTTGGTTGATGTTGTTTGCCGTAGCAATGAATAAAATTTTAGAAAGGTCGTAACCGACTTCCAAATAGTTGTCGTAAAATGTGGTGTTCTGTTCCGGATCCAACACTTCCAACATGGCTGCAGAAGGGTCTCCGTTGTGATTGGACACCAATTTATCAATTTCATCCAATACAAA
>DLQL01000078.1:581-5773 GCA_002477565.1 Flavobacteriaceae bacterium UBA7433 | reverse complement strand
ACCTACCCAACCTTAAAAGCATACATGGCCAAACAGGTCGATTTTGCACGCGACAACGGCTACGTAGAAACTGTGCTCCACAGAAGACGCTATTTGCAAAACATCAATTCTCAAAACGGAATGGTACGCTCTGGAGACGAGCGAAATGCCGTAAATGCACCAATTCAAGGATCTGCTGCAGACATCATCAAAATAGCGATGATTCGCATACAAAACCGCATGGAAGCAGGCAATTTCAAATCAAAAATGTTGCTTCAAGTACACGATGAATTGGTCTTTGACATGCACAAAGAAGAAATAGAAACCCTCACGTCACTTATCAAAGAAGAGATGGAAAATGCCTTTGTTTTGGCGGTTCCGTTGGATGTAGAGGTGGGCTATGGAAACAACTGGCTGCAAGCCCATTAAACCCCAGCTCCTTCCTTAAACAATGATGCAAAAACCCTCCATTCCCTCACGTTTTTACCTTCTCAAATTTTTGGGACTGACCTATTTGCTTTTGGCAGTAGTCGTTCGGATTATTTTGTATGCAATCAGCTTTCATGAATTGGATTTTTCGCTCTTCAAACTGCTTCAAATTTTTGGACTTGGACTGTTTTTTGACCTTGGAAGCTTGTCCTACATCCTCAGCTTTTTTGCCGGGTATCTCTTGCTGCTCCCGGTGCAATTTCACGGATCCCGACTCGACCGGTTTCTCTGCTGTTTTTTTTATTTCGTCTCCGTATTTTGCTTGGTGTTTGCCGCTTTGGGAGAAATCACCTTTTGGCAGGAATACCAAAGGCGATTTAATTTTATCGCAGTAGATTATTTGTTGTACACCTATGAGGTAGTTCAAAACATTCACCAGTCTTACCCTTTGCCTTTGCTCCTAAGTGGGATTCTTTTGGCAACTTTTTTTAGCATTCGAATGGCTAAAAAGAAAAATGCCTTTCAAAACACCTTTGACAGCAAATCCAGATTTCTTAAAAAAGCATTTCCCACCCTGACCCTAATCCTGTTCCTGCTTGCCTACCACACAAGCATTGAAAACAAAGCTGCAGAAATTTTCGAAAATCGCTTTGAAAACGAACTGGCAAAGTCCGGTGTGTACTCCTTTTTTGCCGCCTACAAAAGCAACGAACTGAGCTACGATGAATTCTACGCCCAAATACCGCGAGATGCCGCTTTAAAAAAAACAAAAGAAAACCTCTCAAAACAGGGAGATTCGCTTTTTGAAAACAGGTATTCCATCAAAAGAAAAATAAGGAACAAAGGCGTGGAGGCAACACCCAATGTGATTTTTATCGGCTTGGAAAGTATGAATGCGCGATTCATGGAGCGTTTTGGCAATTCAAAAAACTGGACTCCTTTTCTCGACTCGCTCTTTCAAAAATCCATTGCCTACACCAATTTGTACGCGGTGGGAACACGTACGGTTCGCGGATTGGAAGCCATTACCTTGGCCATTCCACCCACCCCAGGGAGAAGCATCGTCAAAAGGACTTTGGACAGTCCCTTTTTTACCATTGGCAGTGTTTTTAAAGAAAAGGGGTACTCTCGAACTTTCTTTTACGGAGGGGATGGCTTTTTTGACAACATGAACAACTACTTTGGAAACAGTGGTTTTGACATTGTAGATCGAAGAAAAAAACACCGATCTTCTCAAAAGACACAAACCAAAAGAACCAATATTTCTGACAAAGAAATGACTTTTGAAAATGCTTGGGGTGTCTGTGACGAAGACATTTACAACAAGTTGTTAAAAGAAAGCGAGGTGCAACACCGCTCCGGGAAACCCTTTTTTAATTTTGTCATGAACAATTCCAACCACCAACCCTATACCTACCCGAGCGGATTGACAGACATTCCCTCAGGAAGCAGCCGCGAAGGTGCCGTAAAATACGCAGATGCAGCCCTCAAAAATTTCTTTGACAAGGCAAAAGACAGGCCTTGGTTTTCAAACACGGTTTTTGTGATCATGTCTGACCACTGTGCCTATAGTACTGGACGAACAGAAATCAATGTCAAAAGCTACCACATCCCCGCGATGATCTACAACCTGCCGAAGCGCGCAAACAAAGAAGTCGCTAAGCTCTGCTCTCAAATGGATGTTTTTCCAACACTCTTTGGTTATTTGAATTGGAGCTACACCAGCAATTCTTTCGGAATGGACATCCGGCAAACAAAACCAGAAGACGAACGTGCTTTTGTCGCCAATTACAGAAGACTCGGCTTGTTGAAAAAAGACAGCTTGGTGGTGTTGAATTCAGAAAACAGTGGAACCACATTTCATTGGAACCAAAAACAAAATACTTTGACAAAAACAAGCCAAAACAAAAGGCTGTACAAAGAACTGATTGCCTACTACCAAACGGCATATGACTTGTATAAAAACAACGAACTGACAGTCTTGCAGCAGGAAAACACACACGAAAATAACCCCCAAAAAACGGCCGACGAAGCCTTCCAAAAAAAAGGGACTGCACTTCGAAGAACTCCCTGAGAATCAAAAGAATTCCCGAGATCTAAAAAATTTAAAAGCCACTGTTGTTGAATCGAATTTTTCGCCTTATATTTGCAGCCCGTAAAACGGGAAAAAATCATTTTATTAATCAAGACAAAAACTAATCGTGTATGAACACATTAAGTTACAAAACAGTATCGGCAAACAAAAACACTGTAAACAAAGAGTGGTTGGTTGTGGATGCGGACGGACAGACATTGGGTCGTTTTGCTTCTAAAGTAGCAATGCTAGTTAGAGGTAAGTACAAGACGAATTTCACACCCCACGTGGATTGTGGAGACAACGTAGTTGTAATCAATGCTGAAAAAATTATTTTAACTGGAAAAAAGTGGACGGACAAATCTTACATTCGTCACACCGGATATCCAGGAGGTCAAAGATCTTTGACGGCAACAGAAATGTTCGAAAAAGATCCTACTCGTTTGATCGAGAAGGCGGTAAAAGGAATGTTGCCCAAAAACAAATTGGGTGCAGCTCTTTTTAGAAACTTGTATGTATATGCGGGAACTGAGCACCAACAGACAGCTCAAGAACCCAAAGCATTTAACCTTAACGACCTTAGATAATTATGGAAACAGTTCACAAAATAGGAAGAAGAAAAAAAGCAGTTGCACGTGTTTACTTGTCCGATGGAAAAGGAAACATCACTGTCAACAAAAGAACTTTTGACAATTACTTTACAACAGCTACGCTGAGATACAAGGTACAACAACCTTTGCTGTTGACTGAAAACTTAGAGGCATATGACATCACTGTCAATGTTTTTGGTGGAGGTGTTACTGGACAAGCAGAAGCAATTCGTTTGGCCATCTCAAGAGCTTTGTGCGAAATTGACCCAGAATACAGAGCGGTATTGAAACCTGAAGGATTGCTTACAAGAGATCCAAGAATGGTGGAACGCAAGAAATTTGGTCAGAAGAAAGCCCGTAAGAAATTCCAATTCTCGAAGCGTTAATCCGCTTTTGGAAGGTATTTTTTTTTACCGCAAAAAAATCAAACATATCTATATTAAAAATCCAGTGATCGAGGCCTTCATAAACCAAGGCTTGTTTAGCATCTAAATGTGTGAGACCGTTACATCACAACGCTACTTACACATTGCTAATCAGAGAGAACGTAAACAAAAACAAAATGGCAAACATTGAAATTAAAGACTTATTGGATGCAGGTGTACACTTCGGACACTTGACACGTAAATGGAACCCAAACATGGCTCCATACATTTACACAGAGCGCAACGGTGTTCACATCATCGACCTTTACAAAACAGTTGCGAAGATTGAAGAATCTGCAGTAGCATTGGAAAAAATAGCTGCTTCTGGAAGAAAAATCTTATTTGTAGCAACCAAAAAACAAGCAAAAGACATTGTCGCTGACAAAGCCGCTGCTGTAAACATGCCTTACATCACCGAAAGATGGCCTGGAGGAATGTTGACCAACTTCATCACCATCCGAAAAGCCGTAAAGAAAATGGCTCAGATCGATCGCATGAAAACAGACGGATCTTTCAACGCCTTGTCAAAAAGAGAGCAATTGCAAATCAACCGTCAAAGAGCAAAATTAGAAAAGAATTTAGGTTCTATTTCTGACATGACGCGTTTGCCAGGAGCTTTGTTTGTCATCGATGTAAAGAAAGAACACATCGCCGTATCGGAAGCACAAAAATTAAACATTCCAGTTTTTGCATTGGTTGACACCAATTCTGACCCAACAGCTGTAGACTTTGTAATCCCCGCAAACGACGATGCTTCTAAATCCATAGACAAAGTAATGGGTTATTTGACCGATGCCGTAGCAGAAGGGTTGAGCAATCGAAAAGCAAACAAAGAAAAAGCAGAAGCGCCAAAAGAAGAGGTAAAAGCGGAGACAGCAGTAGAAGCCCCAAAAGAAGAGGCCGTAGCCGAAAAGCCCAAAGCGCCCAAAGCGCCCAAAGCAAAAAAAGCAGCCGTAGCAAAAGAAGAGGCAAAAGCGGAGACAGCAGTAGAAGCTGCTCCTGCAGAAGCGCCCAAAGCAAGTGAAGAAAAATAAACTCAAACTTTAAAAAAACAAATAAAATCATGGCAGAAATTAAAGCTGCAGACGTAATGAAGTTGCGAAAAGCAACCGGGTCTGGAATGATGGATTGTAAAAAAGCGTTGCAAGAAGCGGCAGGTGATTTTGACAAAGCAATCGAAGTTCTTAGAAAAAAAGGACAGAAAGTTGCTGCCAAAAGAGCAGACAGAGATTCTTCTGAAGGAGCTGCAATCGCAAAAGTAAATGCAGACAATACGGTTGGAGTTTCCATCGTTTTGGGTTGTGAAACTGATTTTGTTGGAAAAAACGAAGACTTTGTAGACATGGCTAAGAAATTGGCTGGGCAAGCATTGTCTTTTACAACAAAAGAAGAATTTTTAGCTTCTGATTTTGGTGGGATTACCGTCGCTGATAAGTTGGTAGAGCAAACTGGAGTCATTGGAGAGAAAATTGAAATCAATGATTTTTCTAGAGTGGAAGCTCCTTATGTAGGATCTTACATTCATGTTGGAAACAAAATCGCTTCTTTGGTCGGCTTGTCCTCTGATGTAGACGGCGCAGCTGTTGTCGCAAGAGACCTTGCCATGCAAGCAGCTTCTATGGGCGCAACTTCTTTGTCTTACAAAGATTTTGACCCAGCTTATGTCGCTGCTGAAACAGAAGCGCGCATCGCAGT
>DLQL01000078.1:0-533 GCA_002477565.1 Flavobacteriaceae bacterium UBA7433 | reverse complement strand
GTTCCCCAATACATCTCTATGTCTCAATTGACAGCAGAGGTATTGGCACAAGCGGAAGAAGCTGCAAAAGCAGAATTGAAAGCAGAAGGCAAACCAGAACAAATCTGGGACCGTATCTTACCCGGTAAAATGGAGCGTTTCATTTCTGACAACACCACTTTGGACCAAGAGCAATGCTTGTTGGATCAAAATTTCATCAAAGACGAAAAGAAAACAGTTGCTGAATATGTAAAAACATTGGGCGACGTTTCTGTAGTGAATTTCTCAAGGGTTTCTTTGGGGTAATTCGTTTCGAATTCATCAAAAAAAGCTGTTTGTTCACAAACAGCTTTTTTTGTTTCCAAAAATACCTCCTATTTTTACCCGATGATTTGGCTTTCAAAAAAAAATACTGCATTTCCTACTGCTGAAAACACAGACGAAAACGGAATTCTTGCCTTGGGGGGAGACCTCTCTCCTGAAAGATTGTTAGCAGCCTATCGCAATGGAATCTTCCCTTGGTACAACGAAGGGGAACCGATCACTTGGTACTG
>DLQL01000086.1 GCA_002477565.1 Flavobacteriaceae bacterium UBA7433 | reverse complement strand
ATCTGGTTTGGAGATACGTCCATATAACTCACCGCTTGTGGCGAGACTACTGGGTAATCCGCTTCTTCTCTTACAATGATTTTTTCTCCAACAAAATTTCCTTTGGCGTCCAAAGGCAAATTGGATTGTGCAAATTTATGACCTTCTTCTTCTTCCGCACTCAAGTAGATGGGTTCTTCGGTCTTATTGACTTTTCCGTCTTCTACTTTTCTGTAAGCGGTTTCGATAAACCCAAGGTGGTTTACTTTGGCATAAACGGCCAATGAAGAAATCAGTCCAATGTTCGGTCCCTCAGGTGTTTCAATAGGACACAAACGTCCATAGTGAGTGTAGTGAACATCCCGCACCTCAAATCCGGCTCTTTCTCTCGAAAGACCTCCAGGTCCTAGTGCTGACAATCTTCGTTTGTGGGTGATTTCAGCCAATGGATTTGTTTGATCCATAAACTGTGACAACTGGTTGGTTCCAAAGAAGGAATTGATCACGGAAGACAAAGTCTTCGCATTGATCAAATCAATGGGTGTAAAGACTTCGTTGTCACGTACGTTCATTCGTTCACGGATGGTACGCGCCATTCTAGAAAGACCTACACCAAATTGGCTAGCCAATTGTTCTCCAACGGTACGAACACGACGGTTAGATAAGTGATCAATATCATCAACTTCCGCTTTAGAGTTGATCAATTCAATCAAGTATTTTACGATCGTAATAATATCGTTTTTGGTTAAAACCTTCGCGTCTAACGACTCATCGAGTTGTAACTTCTTATTCATTCTGTAACGTCCTACTTCACCTAAATTATAGCGTTGTTCAGAGAAGAATAATTTGTCAATGATGCCACGTGCTGTTTCCTCATCTGGCGGTTCCGCATTTCGGAGTTGTCTGTAGATGTGTTCAACGGCTTCTTTTTCAGAATTCGTTGGGTCTTTTTGCAAGGTGTTGTGAATGATGGCATAGTCAGCCATTTCATTGTCAATCTTGTGCAATAAAATTGTTTTGGCACCTGAATCAATGATTTCTTCAATGTGCTCTTTTTCGAGAACAGTGTCTCGGTCAAAAACGATCTCGTTTCTTTCGATAGAGACTACTTCTCCTGTATCTTCATCCACAAAATCTTCGTGCCATGTCTTCAAAACACGGGCTGCTAATTTGCGTCCTAAAACTTTTTTCAAACCGCTTTTAGATACTTTGATCTCTTCGGCAAGGTCAAAAATTTCTAAAATATCTTTGTCTCTTTCAAAACCGATTGCTCGGAACAAAGTCGTGACGGGTAATTTTTTCTTACGGTCGATATATGCGTACATCACTTGATTGATGTCTGTTGCAAATTCAATCCAAGATCCTTTGAAAGGAATGACTCTTGCTGAGTACAATTTGGTTCCATTTGCATGGAAAGATTGTCCAAAAAAGACACCAGGGGAACGGTGCAATTGAGAGACGACAACTCGTTCTGCGCCGTTGATTACAAAAGTACCTGAATTGGTCATGTACGGGATGGTTCCCAGATAGACGTCTTGTACAATGGTTTCAAAATCCTCGTGTTCGGGATCGGTACAGTATAGTTTCAAACGAGCTTTTAGAGGGACGCTGTGTGTCAAACCTCTTTCAATACATTCTTGAATGGAGTACCTAGGTGGGTCTACAAAGTAGTCAAGAAATTCCAAAACAAAGTTGTTTCGGGTATCGGTAATTGGGAAATTGTCCATGAAAGTTTTGTACAAACCTTCATCACTTCGCTCATCAGCCTTTGTTTTTAACTGGAAAAAATCTTGAAAAGATTTGATCTGTATGTCCAGAAAATCTGGATAGTCAGTTGTCAATACAGCCGATGCAAAGTTTATTCTTTCAGTACTATTTTTCGTTGCCAAAGGAGAAAAAATTTTAGTTAAAATTCTGTTTTTAATAAAGAATAAATATAAATGCAAAAAAGGGTCTAGGTCGAAAGGAGCTACTCCTTAAGACCTAAACCTTTAATTGAATGTTGGGCAAATGCTTATTTAAGCTCTACCTCAGCTCCTGCTTCTTCTAAAGATTTTACAAGACCTTCAGCCTCATCTTTAGATACTCCTTCTTTGATTGGTGCTGGTGCACTATCAACGATTCCTTTTGCTTCTTTCAAGCCCAAACCAGTCAATTCCTTCACCAATTTCACAACTGCTAATTTAGAAGCTCCTGCTGCTTTCAAGATTACGTCAAATTCTGTTTGCTCTTCAGCTGAGTCTCCTCCGGCTGCTGCAGGTCCTGCTACTGCCACTGCTGCTGCAGCTGGCTCAATCCCATACTCGTCTTTTAATATTGTCGCCAATTCGTTTACTTCTTTTACAGTCAAGTTTACCAATTGTTCTGCGAAATCTTTTAATTCTGCCATTTTGTTAATTTTTAAATTGTAATATAATAATTTATTTGTGCGCTTGATTTATCTTTCAGACAAGGTCTTAACAATACCTGAAAGTGTTTGTCCTCCTGATTGCAATGCTGAAATAACATTTTTTGCAGGAGATTGCAACAATCCGATGATCTCTCCAAGAAGTTCTTCTTTGGATTTGATGTTCACAAGGTTGTCTAACTGATCGTCTCCTAAATAAACAGCTTCTTCAATGTAAGCTCCTTTTAAAAGAGGTTTGTCAGATTTTTTACGAAATTCTTTGATAATCTTCGCAGGAGCATTTCCTGTTTCGGACAATAAGATGGATGAATTTCCTTTTAAGATAGAAGGTAATTCTCCAAATTCTTTGGTTGAGTTTTCCATTGCTTTGGTAAGCAAGGTGTTTTTCACAACAGCCAATTGTACGTCTGATTTAAAACAAGCTCTTCTCAAGTTGGAAGTCGCTTCAGCGTTTAAGCCAGAGATGTCTGCTACATAGATGATACTGGAATCAGTTAATTGGGCAGTTAAATCAGCTATTACTTTCGATTTTTCTTCTCTTGTCATAATTTACGAGTTTTAACTTCCTAATTAGTTTGATTTGATATCTAGTGCCAATCCTGTACTCATCGTACTCGACATGTAGCTACTTTTGATATAGGTTCCTTTGGATGCTGTTGGTTTCATCTTGATCAAAGTTTGGATCAATTCGTTCGCGTTTTCAGCAATTTGTTTTGCATCAAAAGATACTTTCCCAATGGCTGCATGTACGATTCCTGTTTTGTCTACTTTGAAATCAATTTTACCGGCTTTAACCTCTTTGACGGCTTTGGCTACATCCATAGTAACCGTTCCTGTCTTCGGGTTGGGCATCAAACCTCTCGGTCCTAACACACGTCCTAAAGGTCCTAATTTACCCATAACACTCGGCATCGTGATGATCACATCAACATCTGTCCAACCGCCTTTGATTTTTTGGAGGTACTCGTCCAATCCAACATAATCTGCACCTGCTGCTGTAGCTTCTGCTTCTTTGTCTGGAGTGACCAATGCCAATACTTTTACATCTTTACCAGTACCGTGAGGTAATGTTACAACTCCACGAACCATTTGATTTGCTTTTCTAGGATCTACACCCAAACGAATTGCTAAATCTACGGTCGCATCAAATTTTACGTTTGTAATCTCTTTGACCAAGGCGGATGCTTCGGATACGGAGTACAATTTTGAAGCGTCCACTTTTGTTTGTGCTTCTTTTTGATTTTTAGTTAATCTTGCCATTTCTTCAGTTTATTTTGGAGCGTTTCCTTTCATTAAAATCCCCATAGATCGTGCAGTTCCTGCAATCATGTTTGTTGCAGATTTGATGGTAAATGCATTTAAATCTTGCATTTTGTCTTCTGCAATAGCGGCAGCTTGTTCCCAAGTGATGCTTGCTACTTTGTTACGATTGGGTTCACCTGATCCTTTTTTAATTTTTGCTGCTTCAAGAATTTGAACAGCTGCTGGTGGAGTCTTGATGACAAAGTCAAAAGATTTGTCTTTGTATACCGTAATTGCTACAGGCAAGACTTTTCCTTGTTTGTCCTGGGTTCTCGCGTTGAATTGCTTACAGAACTCCATGATGTTTACTCCGGCAGCACCTAAAGCAGGACCTACTGGTGGGGAAGGGTTTGCCGCTCCTCCACGTACTTGTAATTTTACTACTTTGCTTACTTCTTTTGCCATTTTAAAACCTATTTTACTTTACATATAGTGGAAGCCATCTGTAACAGTTCGTTTTTTATTTGTTTAGGAGATTTTATCTACCTGCATGTAACTCAATTCTAAAGGGGTCTTGCGTCCAAAAATCTTTACCATGACCTCCAATTTGCGTTTGTCTTCGTTTACTTTTTCAATGACTCCGTCAAAACCGTTGAACGGACCGTCTACTACCTTGACCGTTTCTCCTATAGAGAAAGGAATTGGGATGTTTTCATTTTGAACAGCCAACTCATCGACTTTTCCGAGCATTCGGTTGATTTCACTTTTCCGCATTGGAATGGGTTCACCGCCTTTGGTTTCTCCTAAGAATCCTATCACACCCGTAACCGATTTGATCACGTGAGGCACTTCTCCTGAGAGGTTGGCTTCTACCATGATGTATCCCGGAAAGTAAACGCGTTCTTTGTTTACCTTTTTTCCATTGCGAATCTGAATTACTTTTTCTGTTGGAACCAATACTTGCTCGACAAAATCCGACAAGCCCAGTCTAGAAATCTCAGTTTCTATATAAGACTTGACTTTATTTTCTTGTCCGCCGATTGCTCTAACGACGTACCATTTCTTAACAGAATCCGTCATATATTTTAATTAAAAATGTTGAAAAATGAATCCAAAGCTCCTTGAAAAAGGGAATCTACAGCAAATACTGCCAATGCAAATAACACCGTAAAAATGGCGACTACAACAGTTGATTTTTGAGCTTCTGCTTTTGGAAGCCAAGTCATGTTATTATTCAACTCTTCAAACGATTCTTTGATATATTTTACAACACTCATTTCTTTCTTGTTTTTTTTGTGCACGGGCGGAGAGACTCGAACTCACGACACCTGGTTTTGGAGACCAGTGCTCTACCAACTGAGCTACGCCCGTAAAAACGAGGTGTCCACAAAAATGGACACCTCGTATGATACGTATATTATGTACTACAAGATTTCAGTTACCTGACCTGCACCTACGGTTCTACCTCCTTCACGGATCGCAAAACGCAAACCAACATTCATCGCAATGGGTTGGTGTAAATCTACAGTAATTGTCAAGTTGTCTCCTGGCATTACCATTTCAACTCCGTCAGGCAAGTTGATTGTTCCAGTTACATCCGTTGTACGAACGTAAAACTGTGGACGGTAGTTATTGTGGAATGGTGTATGACGACCTCCTTCTTCTTTTTTCAAAACATACACTTCTGCTTTGAATTTATCGTGTGGAGTTACAGAACCTGGCTTACAGATTACCATCCCTCTTTTGATTTCTTCTTTGGCAATACCTCTCAAAAGGATTCCAGCATTGTCTCCAGCTTCACCTCTGTCCAAGATTTGACGGAACATTTCAATACCTGTAATGGTAGAAGCTAATTTCTCAGCACCCATTCCAATGATATCAACAGTATCTCCCGTGTTGGCGATTCCTGTTTCGATACGTCCTGTTGCTACAGTTCCACGACCTGTAATTGAG
>DLQL01000063.1 GCA_002477565.1 Flavobacteriaceae bacterium UBA7433 | reverse complement strand
GCTTTGAAAAAAACACTGATGAGCATTGGCGTATTGTTGGTTTTACTTGCTGTTTCTTATGGCTTGGCTTCTGATGCAGCTGTAACAGACGTCACAGGACAAGTTTTGGAAGGTGGAGAATCAGGAGCACCTTCGAAATGGGTGAGCACTGGAATTTGGTACACCGTGTTGTTGGGAGTTGCTGCGGTGATTTCTATACTCGCAGGTGGTGCCAAAAAAATCATTAAATAACAACAACCTATGGCTAGAAGAGAAAACTCCGAAATTAATGCAGGGTCAATGGCTGACATCGCCTTTTTGTTGCTGATTTTTTTCTTGGTAACAACGACGATGGATGTTGATTCTGGTATTTCTCGTAAATTATCTGAAAAACCTCCTTTAGATTACAAACCGCCGATCATCAAAATGAAAAACATTTTGGAAATCAACATCAACCGCAACGATCAGTTGTTGGTGGAAGATGAGGTGATGGAACTCGAAGATATCAAACAAACGACCATAGATTTCCTTGACAACGGAGGTGGAATTGGTAAAACAGTCGATGATGTCGTTGGATCTCCCTGCGATTATTGCAATGGGAAAAAAGCTGAAAACTCTTCAGACCATCCCAACAAAGCCATTATTTCGGTTCAAAGTGACCGAGGAACTTCTTACGGGATGTACATTACCGTTCAAAATGAATTGCTGTCCGCTTACACCGAATTGCGAAACATCTATGCCAAAACACAAATCACAGGAAAATACGCTGGAAGAACCTATGAGGAGTTGTTGCTTTTGGATGCGAAGGACAACGATGCGTTGAAAGCGGTGATCAATGAAATCAAAGACGCCTATCCTCAGATCATCTCTGATGCAGAACCTACTAAATAAATAACACATGTCTAAATTTGCAAAAAAGAAAAAAGGATTGCCTGCTGTCAATACAGCTGCCTTGCCTGATATTGTATTTATGTTGTTGTTTTTCTTTATGGTAACCACAACGATGCGTGAAACTGATTTGAAAATCAAAGCGCCAAAATTGCCCAATGCAACGGAAGTAAAAAAATTAGAGCACAAGAGTTTGGTCAGTACCATTTATGTCGGAAAAGCAAAACCAGCAGACCGTGCCAAATACGGGTCTGGTGATAAAATTCAACTCAATGATAAAATTGCGGATGTCAAAGACATTCCCAGCTTTATTTATTCCGAGCAAGAAAAACACAATCCCGAAGAGATTCCTTACATGACCACATCCATCAAAGCAGATGTCAAATGCAATGTGGGAACCATTCATGACATACGAGTGGAATTGAGAGACATCAATTCACTCAAAGTAAGTTATTCTACCCGAAAAGGGAATTTGGAAGAAAACACAAAATAATTTCCGTTTTAAGGATTTATAAAAAGACATCTGAACAAGCAGGTGTCTTTTTTTTTACCTTTGCAGGAAGTTTTGCAGCTGCCAACTTTACATTTTGATTTATGAACTTCCTTAAAACAGCCGTTTTTTTCTCCGCGTTCGCTTTTTTTTCTAGTGCTGTATGCAGCCAAGAAACACTTTTGCCTACAAACGAGAATTACTTGGAAGATCAATTGTATTTTGGACTCACATACAACACCTTGCTCTACAAGCCTGAGGGGGTTTTCCAAAACGGTCTTTCCTACGGTACCCAATTTGGCTTTGTCAAAGACCTCCCTTTCAATAAGAAACGCTCCATTGGGGCAGGGATAGGAGTTGGTTTTGCACACACGACCTTCAATCAAAATTTGCGTTTACAGAAAGCTTCAGGCAGCTACCAGTTCCAAATTTCTGACGCGTACAATAGCAATCGTTATATTTTCAACAGCCTTGAATTTCCACTTGAATTTAGATGGCGAACCTCTACCTTAGAAAAATACAAGTTTTGGAGAGTGTATACAGGACTGACACTTTCTTATGTGCTCAATTTCAAAGCCCAACATGTGTTGGATGCGAAACAAGTAACTGTCACAAACACCGATATGGTAGAAAGATTTCAATATGCCTTGTCCTTATCTGCAGGTTATGGAACTTGGAACTTTTATGCAAGTTATGCTTTGCGTCCTCTTTTCAAAGAAGCGCATATGGAAAGCACAGGAGCCCCTCTAAATTTTCAATCACTCCGAATAGGTCTGATGTTTTATATGCTTTGAAACGCTCATTTCTCCCCGCTAGTGATTGTTTAAAAGGTTTGGGTGTGTTTATGTATTTCAGCTTGTATCGTTGCTTACAAACTAGAAGAATAAGTTGGTGTGTGCAAGTAACTGCGAACAGATGCCTGCCAAAAATCCGATGTACACTTCCTGTGTATTGTGTGCTTTTAGGTGCAACCTCGCTTGTCCTGCAAGTCCGGAAGCTACAAAGGAACAGGCCACGAGCAACAATTGGTTTTGAAGCTGGTTCAGACTTGTCAACACTATCAAAGCGACGAATGTTCCCATTCCAATCATATGAATGCTAATTTTGAACTTGCGGTTGGTCACGACATACGCAAGAGAAATGGCCAAAGAACAGCCGATAAAAAGACGCGCGAGCGGAAGAAGCACAGGAGCTTTTCCAAGATAAGTTCCAAGCAAATAAAACAGGGCGATCGAGACAATAAAAGGAACTTTTCTCTCGCTGCCATTTGGGAGGTCAAAACTCTTTATTTTATTCCTTTTTTTTAACACAGTTAGCAAGGCCAAAGGAAGCACAAAAGTACAGAGAAAGACAAGAGCCGTGACTTTCAATTTAAATTCCGGCAGCAATGTGTGGGCTTGTGTATAGAAAAAATACTGGACACCTACTACAGGAAGCAGGATGGGGTGCAACAAAAGCGATACCAGCTTGTAAAACCTTTTCTCATTCATGCCTTTGGAACTTTGATGCCATATGGGCTTTGCTTTCAATTCAAATTTCTTTTCGAAGACGAGCGACGGGAAGGTCTAATTGTTCCCGGTACTTGGCAACAGTCCTTCTTGCGATTGGGTAGCCTTCTTCTTTGAGTTTTACAGTCAGTTTGTCGTCTGTCAAGGGTTTCTTCTTGTCCTCCTGAGCGATTAAATTTTTCAAAATGGTTTTGATTTCTTTTGTAGACACGTCTTCTCCTTGGTCATTTTTCATCGACTCTGAAAAGAATTCTTTGATCAGTACAGTTCCATAAGGAGTGGACACATACTTGCTGTTTGCCACTCTGGAAACCGTAGAAATGTCCATGTCAATCTGTTCTGCGATGTCTTTGAGAATCATCGGTTTCAATTTTCGGTCATCACCGGATAGGAAAAACGCTCGTTGGTATTCCATGATGCAATTCATGGTGACCAAAAGAGTTTGTTGCCGTTGTCTAATGGCGTCAATAAACCATTTTGCAGCATCTAACTTTTGCTTGATAAACAAAACAGCATCTTTTTGACTTTTGCTTTTTTCTTTGCTTTCCTGGTAGCCTTTTAACATGTTGTTGTACGCTCTTGAAATGTGTAATTCGGGGGCATTTCGAGCGTTCAAAGAAAGTTCCAATGCACCTTCTACAATTCGGATGGTAAAATCGGGTACGATCTGTTCAGCAATCTTGTTGGTTCCGGCAAAAGCTCCTCCCGGTTTCGGGTTTAGTTTTTCGATTTCGTGGATGGCTTCTTTGAGTGTGTTTTCATCAATGCCCAATTTGTGCATCAGTTTTTCAAAGTGTTTTTTTACAAAGTGGTCAAAACTATTTTTTAGAATTTCGATGGCCAAAGTACGGCTGTATTTTTCTTTTTTATGCTGCAATTGGAGGAGTAGGCACTCTTTCAAATCGCGGGCACCTACGCCAATGGGATCCATTTTTTGAATGACCTCTTTCAAAACACTCAAAACTTCTTCTTCGCTGGTATAGGTGTTTTGAGTAAATGCCAAGTCGTCAACAAGATCTAATATTTCTCTTCTGATGTAGCCACTTTCATCGATGCTTCCTACCAAAAATTCTGCGATGGTGAGTTCGGTTTCATTCAAGGTGAATGTGTCGAGTTGGCTCTTGAGTACCTGGTGAAAAGTGACCCCACCTGCATAGGGAATCTGATTGTCATCGTCGTCACTGCTATAATTGTTTGTTTGCAATTTGTACTGTGGGATTTCATCATCGCTCAGGTACTCGTCGATATTGATGTCCTCCATTTCAATACTTTCGTTTTCTGAGGAATCAAAATCTTCCTCATTGGAGTCCGTATTGTATTCGTCTGCTGCTTCTTTCTCAAAATCCAAGGCTGGGTTCTCCTCGATTTCTTGCTTTAAACGCTGTTCGAAGGCCTGTGTTGGCAATTGAATCAGTTTCATCAACTGTATCTGCTGAGGAGATAGTTTGTGAAGTAATTTGAGATGAAGGTTTTGTTTGATCATGATACACAAAAATAGGAATTCTTTTTAAGAAGCGCCTTGTTCATTAGATGCTGTATTGCGTTTCAAAAAGCTCAAAAGGAGGCGTTCAAAGGAGTTCTTGGGAATGGAATGACATCCCTTATGTTGCTCATGCCCGTCACAAATAAGACCAGCCTTTCGAAACCAAGTCCAAAGCCACTGTGAACTGCAGTCCCGTATTTTCGCGTGTCCAAATACCACCACAATTCTTTTTCGTCGATGTCTAGTGCTTTGATTTTTTCTTTTAAGACTTCCAGCCGTTCTTCTCGTTGAGATCCTCCGACCATTTCACCGATTCCCGGAAACAAAACGTCCATTGCTCGCACGGTCTTACCGTCCTCGTTTAGGCGCATGTAAAAAGCCTTGATAGCTGCCGGATAATCAAAGAGAATTACAGGAGATTTGAAGTGTTTTTCGACCAAGTAGCGCTCGTGCTCACTTTGCAAATCGACCCCCCATTCTACAATAGGGTATTTGAACTTTTTCTTTTTGTTGGCTTTGCAATTTCGCAAGATTTCAAAAGCCTCCGTATAGCTGATGCGTTTGAATTCATTTTCCAAAACAAATTTTAGTTTTTCTGTCAAGGTCATTTCACTTCGTTCTGCAGCAGGTTTTGCTTTTTCTTCTTGCAACAGGCGCTGCTCTAAAAATTCCAAATCTTTACGGCAGTTTTCTAAAATGTATTTTAGGGTGTATTTGATAAAACTCTCTGACAAGTCCATGTTGTCGTTCAGATCGTTGAAGGCAACTTCAGGTTCTACCATCCAAAATTCGGCAAGGTGTCGGGAAGTGTTGGAGTTTTCAGCCCGAAATGTAGGACCAAAGGTATAGACTTTTCCCAAGGCCATGGCGTAGGTTTCCGCTTCCAATTGCCCCGAGACCGTCAAGTGGGTTTCTTTTCCAAAAAAATCTTTGGAAAAATCAATGCTGCCGTCCTCTTTTCTTGGTGGTGTATTTTTGTTGAGTGCTGAGACGCCAAACATTTCGCCAGCTCCCTCTGCATCTGACCCCGTAATGATCGGGGTGTGCACGTGGTTGAAGCCGTTTTCTTGAAAGTATTGATGAATGGCAAAAGAAAGGGCAGAGCGGACTCTCATAACAGCAGCAAAGGTGTTCGTTCGGATGCGGAGGTGGGCATTTTCACGTAAAAATTCCAAACTGTGTCTTTTGGGTTGAATCGGATATTCTTCTGGATTGGAGTCTCCTAGAATTTGCAGGTGTTCGATTTGAATTTCTACGTTTTGTCCTTTTCCTTGACTCTCTACCAAGGTGCCTTCTACAGAGAGCGATGCGCCAGTTGCAATTCTTTTGAGCACTGCTTCCTCGGTGTTTTCAAAGTTCAAAACACATTGGATATTATTCAGTGTAGAACCGTCATTGATGGAGATAAAACGGTTGGCTCTAAACGTTCGAACCCAACCCTTGAGCAGTACTTTTTGGGAGGTTTTTTCTCCTTTCAGCAATTCAAGAACACTTGTTTTTTTCATAAAAAAGAAAAGTTGGTATTCACAAAGATAAGGTTTCAAAAACAAGTCTGAAAATCTGTAGTTGCTATTTTTTTAGGGTAAAAAACCCTCGTTTTTTGTCCTGTATTTTGTTTGAATTTGTTTTCTATTTACAAGAAGAGTTTTGATATTTCTTAATTTATCTCTAATTTTAGTTTGCTATTTAAAAGAGTTTCACTTTGAAAGAGGACAAGTACTTGTGGTTGGTTGCAGCACTCGTTTTTTTTGTGATCGGAATGGAATACCTGTTTTCCCGTTCTCAAAGGAAGAATATTTTTCGTTTTGAAAATACCATTTCGAACTTATTGATGGGTGTTTTTGATCGGATTGCGAGTTTGTTTATGCTTCCTTTGATCTATTTCTACTACGATTTTTTACACCTTCATTTTTCTCTTGTGGAGGTCCCCAATACATGGGGGTGGTTTGTTGTTGCGGTCTTGCTTTCCGATTTTATATGGTATTTTTACCACCGCTCTGGGCACCGAATCAACTTGTTTTGGGGTGCGCACATCATTCACCACCAAAGTGAGGATTACAATTATTCTGTGGCTTTGAATTTGACGCCTTTCCAAGTGGTAATTCGCGTGTTGTTTTGGTCCTTGATGCCCGTGTTGGGCTTTTTGCCAGAAATTGTATTGGCAACTCATTTGTTCATTGGTTTGTACCAGTTCTTATTGCACACGACTTTGATTCCAAAATTGGGCCCTATTGAAAAGTTATTTGTCACCCCCTCTCACCACAGAGTTCACCACGGAAGCAATCCCGAATACCTCGACAAAAATTACGGAGGGATTCTGATTGTCTGGGACCGAATTTTTGGCACCTTTCAAGAGGAAAAGGCCCAAGTGGTTTTTGGAATTACCAAAGACATCAACTCAAGAGATTTCTTGACTTCTGTTTTTCATTACTATCAAAATTTGATCTTTCAGGCCAAGCAGCTGTCCTCGTGGAAGCAAAAAATTCAATTGATGTTCAAAGGTCCTGATTGGGTCCCCAAAGCAGGTCCCTTGAAATTGCTGCCTCTTTATATAGACAAAGGGACTTATGCCTACCAGCATTTTTCGAAATTAAAAAAATGCTACATTGTTTTCAACACGGCAGCCGTATTCCTTGTCTTGATTTTCTTTGCGTATTTTATGGCTTTTTTTTCGGTACTAGAAATGTTGTTGGTCGCTGTTTTTACCCTTCTTACTTTGGTAGTCGTCGGGCGCTTGTTGGTCAACAATACAACCTATTTCCTCGAGTCGGTTCGAATTTCTTTGGTTTTCATCGGCCTTTTTTTGTTTTTTTTGCGACCGTAGGAACTTTGCCGGAGCAGTGTTCCTCTTTTTTTGAAATCAAAAAAACTCCTTTTTAAGACTCACCGTGCGCTTGCCACTTTCAAATAGAAATAAGGTTTACTCTTCCTCTTTTTTGGGAAGGATTTGCATTTTGGGTTTTTTAAAGGTTTTTTTGTTGGCGATTCTTCGCTCCAGCGAGAGGAGCAGGGCAGGAAGGAGCAATAGGTTGGAGACCATCGCAAAGAGCAAGGTCACCGAAATCAAGCCTCCCAAGGCTTTGGTGCCTCCAAAACTAGAAATGATAAAAACCAGAAATCCAAAAAACAAGACGATAGAAGTGTAAAACATACTGACGCCAGTTTCTCTCAACGCGTTGTAGACTGAAGTTCTAACTTTCCATTTGTTAGCCATCAATTCTTGCCGGTATTTGGCCAGAAAGTGGATGGTGTCGTCTACAGAAATCCCAAAGGCAATGCTAAAGACCAAGATGGTGGAGGGCTTGATCGGGATTCCCAGATACCCCATCAATCCAGCGGTGACAAGCAAGGGAAGTAGGTTGGGAATCAAGGAGACAAAAATCATTCGTAGGGAACGGAACATCCATCCCATAAACAAGGAAATCAAAAGGATTGCCAAGGATAGAGAAATGACCAAATTGTTGATCAGGTAGGTCGTTCCTCTGAGAAAAACCAATGCTTTTCCAGTGAGGGTGACTTCAAATTTTTCGGAGGGAAATTCTTTGTCTATAACGGCTTGCAGTCGTTCTTGAATCCGTTCCATTTTATCAGTTCCGACATCTTTCATATAGGTAGTGATTCGCGCATACCTGCCCGTTGAATCCACAATGTTCTCAAGCGTATTTGTGCTTTCAGGCGTGTTTTTTAGGTATGCCAACAAAAAGTTTTTTTCTTGTGATGTAGGCAGCTGGTAGTACTTGGGATTTCCGTTGTAAAAAGCTTGTTTGGCATATTTCACCAACTTATTTACAGAAATAGCCGGTGACAAATCGGGAATCAAATCAATGGCTTCGGTTAGTTTTTCAATTTTTTTTAGGGTGGACAATTTGAGTACGCCGTTTTTCTTTTTTGTGTCGATAAGAATTTCCAAAGGCATGATGCCGCCAAATTCTTTTTCAAAGAACAAAATGTCTTGAAAAAACAATTTGTCTTTGGGCATGTCTTCGATGATGCTTCCAGAAACTCGAATTTTGTATACCCCGATGATGCTGACAATGATCACCAACAATGTGCTGGTATAAATTGCTATTTTTTGGTTCCGAACCATGCGCACCATCCAATTGACCGTTTTGGACATCCATTTTCTCTCTAAGTGGGTCAGGTGTTTTTCTTTGGGCAGTGGCATAAAACTATACAGACTCGGAATGATCAAAATTGAAAGCACAAATATGGCCATGATATTGATCGATGCGATGATTCCAAATTCATTTAGCAGCTGACTGTTTGTAAACACAAAAGTGGCAAATCCAGCAGCAGTTGTGATGTTCGTCATCAAAGTTGCATTTCCTACTTTGGAGATCACACGCTGCAAAGATTTGGTTTTGTTTCCGTGTTTTTTGACCTCTTGTTGGTATTTGTTGATGATAAAAATGGCGTTGGGAACACCGATGACAATAATCAGAGGAGGGATCAAAGCGGTGAGAATAGTAATCTCATATCGAAATAGTCCAATAAACCCAAAAGCCCAAATGACTCCGATACTCACCACCAACAATGTGATAAAAGTGGCTCTGTAAGATTTGAAAAACAAAAAGAAAATAAAAGCAGTTACGAACAAGGCAAGCCCCACAAACATACCCATTTCCGCTTTGATATTTTGGGAATTCAAGGTCCTTACATACGGCATTCCAGAAATGTGAACGTCGATGTTGTTGTCTCTTTCAAATTTTTCAATGATGGGGTTCAGCTTGTCAAAAATAAAATCCTTTCGAATTTTTGTGTTGACAATTTTGTCATCGAGGTACAATGCTGTTTGTACGGTTTGGGTTTTTTTGTTAAACAACAGGTTGTTGTAGAAGGGGTAATTGTCAAAGAGATGTGTTTTGAATTTTTCAATCTCTTTTGGAGTCTTGAAGCTTTTCTCAACAAGAGGAACCAGTTTAAAGCCCTTGTTTTTCTTGTCTTTTTTCAAGGCTTTGAGGTTGCCAATTGAGATTGAAAAATCGATTTCAGAAAAAAGCTCTAAGTCTTTTGCCAATTGGTTCCAGTTGTTGAATTTTTCAGGGGTGAAAAGGGCTGGGTCCTTGACGGCCAAAACAATCAGGGTTCCTTCTTCCCCGAAAACATTTAAAAAACGGGAATAATTCAAGTTTTCTGGATGGTCTTCTGGAAGCAGGTTGGCTTCTGTATAGGAGAATTTGATGTGCTTTGTTTGGCTTCCTAAAAACACTGTAATGACAGCAATTGTCAGGAGTATAAAGAGTTGGTTTTTTAAAATAAATCGAGAGATTCTCGTCCAGAAATTCATGAAAATTATTTTGTGCAAAGTTAAGGAATCCTTTTCTTTAAATAGGGAGATGTTTCGGAATAGTTTCTGTGTTGAAAATTGCTTTTTGTTATTTGTACAAATGGCTGAGGTCAATGGTTTTGAAAGGCTTTCCAAAAGGCGAAGTCCCTTTTTTTGGTGTTCAGGAGTTTTTTTCAGGAAAGTCTTTGGTGGTATTTTTGGTGTTTTTCAACATGAGATATGTCATTAATTTGTACTATATTTAAGTGTAATCAAACAAAATTGCTATGGGAAGTTGCAAAAAATGTATCGTCAAAGAATTTACTGCGTTTCAAACCTTGTCCAGTGTGGAGTTGGAAGAAGTATCTCACCACAAAAATGAGATGTGTTTTAAGAGAGGTGACGTCATTTTTAGAGAAGGAAGTATTCTCAATGGCGTTTTTTGTGTCAAACGAGGGAAGTGTAAATTGACAAAACTGAGCCCGAATGGAAAAAATCAAATTGTTAAATTTATCAAAGATGGTGACATGTTGGGTCACCGATCGGTTTTGAGTGAAGAGCCAGTCAACCTTTCTGTTGTAGCATTAGAAGAAGTTCGGGTGTGTTTCATTCCCAAATCGGATGTTGTCAAATCCATCCATGCCAACAAGCACTTTTCAAAAAGCATGTTCAAATTGATTTGTCACGAATTAAAAGATGTCCATTCAAAATTGACAAACATGGCTCAAAAAACAGTTCGAGAGCGTTTGGCAGATACCCTGTTGTTTCTCGACGAAACTTTTGGAGAAGATGCACAAGGATACCTGAACATCCGATTGTCGCGTGAAGAAATTGCCAATGCCATCGGAACATCCACAGAATCGGCCATCCGTTCGCTTTCTGAGATGAACAAAGAGCAGTTGGTTTCCTTGTTTGGAAAAAAAATAAAACTTTTGAAGAAAAAGCGTTTGAAAACAATCGGGTTGAGATTTTGAGTAGTGGCTTATTTTTTTTTGGGGTTTTTCCATTGAGATTCCTTGTCTTCGCCATAGGTCTTCAATGTGTGCAGGTCTTTGAATGCTACCAACTCGTTTTGAAAAGCATACACAACCAATCCCGCCATATTTTTTGCGCCGGTTTTCAACAAGAGGTTGTTTCTGTGTCCTTCGATTGTTCGGTGGCTTAGAAATAAGTCTTCGGATATTTCAGCAGTTGTTTTTTGTTGGCAAATCAACTCGATGACTTGCAGTTCTCGAATGCTTAGGATGCTGCTCACCGCTTCTTTAAGCACAACAGTTTGAAAGGTTGCATGCACTTCTCTCATAAATGACAAATAGTCTTTGTTGTAATAAAAATCTTCCGAAACAACTGCTTGCAAACAAGTGGAGAGTTCTGTTTTTGAAGTGCTTTTTAAGAGGTAGGCATCTCCCATAAAGACATGCATATTTGTCCCCATTGCATCTTTAAATTCTTCACAGACAAGTATGATTTTTATACTGGGATAGTGCTCTCGCAACCGAATTGTGATTTCTTTGGATTTGATGTGCACGGCACCTATCGTGATCAATACAATGTCAGGAGTTTCATTTGAAGTCCGAAGGTGTTCAAAAAAGGCACTTTTGTTGGAGACAATTTTGCGAAGTGCAAAACGCTCATTTGATTTCAACATCAAAGCAATCTTTTGTTCGTATTTGGAGTCGTTGGAGATCAATACAACCGCCTTTTTTTCTTGTTTCATAGCAATGCCTCTTTTTCGCAATATGATATTACGACTAAATAATGGAGATTCTATAAAACACTGAAAATTCAGGTAATTATACCTAATTGATTTTGTGTGATTACTTCCAAAAAAAATCCCCGCTTAAATTTGATAAGAGGGGATTTGTAAAATAAGGGTACAAAGATCAGGCAGAATTTCTACTTGCATTTGTGTTTCCAAACAAAGAACGGGTCACAATTTTTTCAAAAGTTTCCAGTCGCTTTGGGTCTTTGGTTGCTGATTTATGGATGTTTTGAACTTCTTTCAAAGCATACTGTTGAATGGTCAATAGGGGCAGTACAATGGAGTCACGAACGGCGATGGACGCTTTGCCATCGGGGTAATTCTCCATCAGTTCTTCGTGACCCGTCAATTGCAACAGCATCTTTTTACTCAACAAGTACTCTTCGTGTATGATTTCCCAAAAAGGGCCAAATTCTTTGTCTTTGGCCATGTAAGAAGTCAACTCAAAGAAAGATTTTGTCAATGACATCACACTGTTTTCGAGAAGGGTTTTGAAAAAATTGGAGCGTTTGTAAAAAGCCTGTACTTTTTCAAAATCTCCGGCGTCTTCGTACTTTTTCAAAGCAGTTCCCACACCAAAAAATCCAGGAACATTTTGTTTCAACTGAGACCAGCTTCCCACAAAAGGAATGGCTCTCAAATCACCAAAGTTCAATCCGGCAGCTTTGGACCTTTTGGAAGGTCGGGATCCGATGTTCGCCTTTCCGTAGTATTTCAAGGTACTCATGCGTTCCAAGTACGGAATAAACATCGGGTGGTTTTTGAAATTGGAATAGGCCTCGTAGCTCGTTTCGGCGAGATCCGTCATCACAGTTCTGTCTTCGTCGTTCATGGCCCCGTTTTTAGGGTCCTCAAAAATTTTGTTTGTAATGCCCGCACCTAACAATTGTTCGATGTTGTACTGAGATGAGTCCAAGTTTCCAAAATTGGAACTGATGGTCTGTCCTTGGATGGTCAATTGAATTTCTTGGTTTTCAATTTGGGGTCCTAAGGAAGCGTAAAATTTAGAAGTTTTTCCTCCTCCACGGGCAGGAGGGCCTCCTCGTCCGTCAAAGAAAATGACTTTGATGCCGAATTCGCGTGAGACCTCACTGAGTTCTTCTTTGGCCTTGTAAATACCCCAATTGGCCATCAAATATCCGCCGTCTTTGGTTCCGTCCGAAAAGCCCAACATGATATTTTGTTTGTCGCCACGGCTTGTTACATGAGCTCGGTATTCAGGAATCTGATACAATTGACGCATTACTTGAGGTGCAATTTCCAAATCGTCAATCGTCTCAAAAAGTGGGGCGACATCGACGTTCAGGCCTTCTTCAAAGCCTGATAAATTCAGCATGGCAAACGTTTCCATGACATTCAAAGCAGTTTGGTTGTTGCTAATAATGTACCTGTTAGCCCCTCTGCTTCCGTTTTCTTTTTGAATGGTTTTGATCGCTTGAATGGATCCCAAGGTTTTGACGACCATGTCTTCAGACAAATCGTCTGGATTGATGTTTCCTTTGATCTTGGCCAAAACCTCGATTTGTTCATTGGAAGTCAATTCCAGGTAATTGGCGGGGAAGGTTTGGTCCCCTTTTTCCTGCAATTCTTTCACCATATTTGTAAACACTTCGTGGTGCACACGGCTGTCTTGACGGATGTCCATGGTGGCAAAGTGAAATCCAAACAGTTTTACTTTGTTGATAAAACCATCTACCTCTTCCACAAACAGACTGTTGTGTTGTTCTTGGATGGTTTGCTTGATTTCAATGAGTTTTTCCAACAGCTCCTCCTGAGTGATCTGAAGGGGAGCATCCATGGAAATACAACTTTCGTACAAACGTGCTTCAATGTCTGAAATGATATTGAAAACACCGGAGAAAGAAAGTCTTCGCTTGATTTTTCGCGCATCTCGGTAGTAGTTTTTAAGCACCGATTGACGCAATTTTCGCGCTACCTTTAGAGTGGTCTCTGTCGTGACAAAAGGGTTTCCATCGCGATCTCCACAAGGCCAAAAACCGAGGTTGATGATTTCATTGTCTATAGAGGCCCCATCAAAAATATGAGATTGAATGTAGTCGTAAATTTTACTTACAGAGTTGTAAAAAACATTTTCCAAATACCAGATCAAACTGATTGCCTCGTCGTAAGGAGTTGGTTTTTTATCAGCAAAAAAAGTGGTCTTCCCCAATTGTGAAAGCAACTTCCTGATCAAAGACAAGTCGTCCAACTTGATGGCATTTTGCAAGTCTGTTAAAATGGTCAAGACCGTTCCTGGATAAAACTGTGTCGGGTGTGCAGTCAATACCAAACGCACTTTGAAATCTTCCAAGTACTTTTGCAAATCGTCTTTAAGGCGTTTGGAATTCGCTTCTTCTTTGATGTTTCTCATGGTGCCAATCCCATCCATATTGTTGATGACGGGAAAAGCAGCATCTTCAATGGCATCAAACAACACCACTTGTCTTTCTATGTATTGTATGAATTTGAATAAGAAGGAGATGCGGTCTTCTTCTTTGCAATTGGATTTGTATTTGTCGAAAAATCCATCCACAATTTCGGTGGGTGTTTTTTTCTCTTCAAAACCTTCAATACAAGTTTGGTTGAACAAGGGCAAAAGGGTTCCCGTTTTGCTGACAGTGTCAAAAGGTAAGGTCATAAAGACACTGTTGTAAACTTGGTATTTAGCGAGGACGTTGTCGTTAAATCTTGATAATTTGGTCTGTTTAGACATGCTTTTTTAAATTTTTTGTGCAAGATACGAAAGCCCGTTTGATTTTAAGGAGATATGTGTCAAATTAAACAAACAATTAGGAATCACATAAAAAAACAACAAGATCAGAATTGATAGGTTTTTAGAGGGGTCACACAATAGTCCAAAGAAACGTCTTCAGGCAATACATCTTTGATCTGCGCTTCGGATTCAAAGATAGAAAGTCCAATTTTCAATGCCGTTGTTTTTTTTAAAAAACGATCGTAAAACCCTTTGCCATATCCGACCCGATTGCCCATTGTGTCAAATGCCAACAAGGGGACGAATACCACTTCAATTTTAGCGAGCGGCACTTCGATGCCATCCAAAGGTTCTGGAATGCCGTACTTGTTTTTTTGAATCCGCGTGTTTTCAGTCAATAAGAGGTGCGACATTTCAAACGAATTGAAATCGGATTTGGGAAGGATTACCTCTTTGTTTTTGGCAAAAAGGATGTTTAAAAGAGGTTCGGTACACACTTCTTTTTGACTGTCAATACTCAAGTACAAATGAAAGTACGTCTTGTTCCAGATGTTTAGTTCTAGCAGTCTTTGGGCAATTTCAAAGCTTTGTTCTTCGAGTTGCTCCTGTGTCAATTGCGCGCGCAACGATTTGTATTTCTGACGAATGTCTTTTTTAAGCATGTCTGTCGGTTGTTTTACAAATTAAAGCAATTATTCCTTGTGAATGGGACTTTGAGTTGAAATCCTGTAAAATTCAAATGGAGCACTCTTTTCCAAAGTGCGTTTCGACTTTATTCCCTATTTTAGCCTACATGTCTGAGGCTTTAAAAATTCAAATCAAAACCTTGCCCAATTCTCCCGGGGTATACCAATACTACGATAAAAACGAGGTCTTGTTGTACATTGGAAAAGCAAAAAACCTTAAAAAAAGAGTGGCTTCTTATTTTGTCAAAACGATTGACAATGCAAAAACACGGGTATTGGTCAGTAAAATCCGTTTTGTAAAACACATCGTCGTAGATACAGAGACAGACGCGTTGTTGTTGGAGAACAATTTGATTAAAAAATACCAACCCAAATACAATGTAATGCTCAAGGACGACAAGACCTATCCTTGGATTTGCATTAAAAAGGAACGTTTCCCTCGTGTTTTTTTAACGCGCAAAGTCCTCAAAGACGGATCCGATTATTTCGGTCCTTACCCTTCGAGTCGGGCAGCTCGTGCCCTCCTGGAGATGCTCAAAGAAATCTATCCCTTGCGCAGCTGCACCTATGATTTGTCTTCACAAAATATTTCCAATTCCAAATTCAAAGTCTGTTTGGATTTCCACATTGGCACTTGCAAAGGCCCTTGTGAAGCTTTGCAAACCGAATCCGATTACAACCTTGAGATCAAAGCAATCAAGAACATTGTCAAGGGGAACTTCAAATCCGCCACAGAATTTTTTCAAAAACGCATGTTTGAGTTTTCAGAAAAAATGGAATTTGAAGAAGCCCAAAAAATCAAAGACAAACTGGATTTGCTGGTCAATTACCAATCCAAATCGACTGTAGTGAGTCCTTCCATAGACAATGTAGATGTTTTTTCGATAGTTTCGGATGAGAGTTTTGCCTATGTCAATTTTTTTAAGATTGCCAATGGCTCCATCATTCAATCCCATACCACTGAAATCAAAAAAAAGTTGCAAGAAACCGATGAGGAATTGTTGGTTTTGGCCATCGTAGAACTGCGCCAGCGTTTTCATTCCATTTCCAAAGAAATTTACCTGCCTTTTCACGTACATCTTGGAACAGGACTCAAAGTGACCGTTCCCAAGTTGGGGGACAAAAAACGAATTGTCGAATTGTCGCAACGCAATGCAAAATACTACCGTCAAGATCGTTTCAAACAAATTCAAATTGTCGATCCGGACCGCCATGTCAAACGAATTATGGCCCAAATGCAAAAAGACTTGCGATTGCCTCAAGAACCGAGACATATCGAGTGTTTTGACAATTCGAATATTCAGGGGTCAGACCCCGTGGCTGCTTGTGTTGTTTTTAAGGACGGCAAACCCAGTAAAAAAGACTACCGAAATTTCAACATCAAGACCGTAGTAGGACCCGACGATTTTGCGTCCATGGAAGAAGTGGTGTACAGACGCTACAAACGCCTGTTAGAAACCGGAGAATCTCTGCCTCAACTCATCGTCGTAGACGGAGGAAAAGGACAGCTGTCCGCTGCTTTGAAAAGTCTTGACCTCCTAAAGTTGAGAGGTAAAATTGCAATTATTGGAATTGCCAAAAGATTGGAAGAAATTTATTACCCCGGTGACCCCATTCCCTTGTACCTTGACAAAACTTCGGAAACCCTAAAAATCATTCAATTTTTGAGAAACGAAGCCCACCGCTTTGGAATCACCCACCACAGAAACCGAAGGAGCAAAGGTGCCATTCAAAGCGAATTGGAGCAAATACCAGGCATTGGGAAACAGACCATTGGTATTCTTTTGCAGTCCTTTAAGTCTGTAAAAAGAATCAAGGAAGCCAATTTGGAACGTTTGACTGCCGTGGTGGGGCGTTCCAAAGCACAAAAGATTTTTGGGGCTTTTCACTCCTAGAAGAATCACAAAAAGAACAGCGTTACTTTGCCGATGTTTGTTATCTTTGATACGATTCATGCAAAAACGACACGACATATTAATTGGGCTGTGCACCTGTCTTTTACTCTTTGCCGCTACGCATGTTTTTGCGCAGCAAAACACCAATACACCGAGGCCCAAAGTAGGGTTGGTTTTGAGTGGTGGCGGGGCCAAAGGGTTTGCCCATATTGGTGTTTTAAAAGTTTTGGAAGCATCCGGAGTCGCTGTTGATTACATTGCAGGAACCAGTATGGGGGCCGTGATTGGCGGTTTGTATGCATCCGGCTATTCAGCCTCGGAAATTGATTCAATCTTTAACGCAATTGATTTCAATCAGTTGTTGCGTGACCAACTTCCTCGCAATCAAACTGCCTTTTTTGAGAAGCAATTTGGAGAAAAGCACTTGCTCACCTTTCCGATTCAAAATGACAAAGTGAGTTTGCCCAAAGCTTTGGCAACTGGCCAAAGTGTCTACAACCGTTTGAGCACCTTGTTTTCCCATGTAGCTGGCATCACTGATTTCAGCAAGCTCCCCATTCCCTTTTTTTGTGTAGCAACCGATTTGGAAACGGGCAAGCCTCATTATTTAAACCAAGGTTATCTACCAGCAGCCGTTCGGGCGAGTGCTTCGCTGCCTTCTTTGCTTGAACCCATGGAAATCGATAGTGTCTCCTATATAGACGGTGGGGTTTCTGATAATTTTCCCGTAGAGGAAATGCGCAAAAGAGGCGTACAGCTTCTCATTGGAGTAGACGTTCAAAAACAGTTGAGTCCAAAAGAAAACCTCAATTCCGTATTGGAAATTTTGAATCAGATCATCAATTATCCGATGCATGCAACCGGCCATGAAAAGAAACCAAACATCGATCTGTTGCTTCGACCTGACCTAAGTGATTTTACGGTGTCCTCCTTTTCGAATGTTGCAGAAATTGTTCAGTTGGGGCATGATGCGGCAGCTCAAAATCAGGAGGCCTTCGATCGAATTGCGGCTATTCAAAAGACAGGCAAACGAAAAAAACAAACTTCTCAGTTTTCAAAAGTCGGAAACGTAAAAGTCACCAAGTTTGGGATGAACCCCTTGAAAAATTATTCAAGGGCCTATGTTTTAGGAAAACTGAAACTGGAAGAGGGAGATTCCCTTACCTATGACCAATTGGATGCAAGGATAGGGGGCTTGTCGTCGTCCAAAGACTTTGGATTGATCCAATACAAATTTGAGAGCCAGGAAGGCCAGGGGCATAAATTGAATCTGACCTTGAAGGAAAATGCGGTTTCCTCTTTTTTAAAAGTAGGATTGCATTACGATCCTTTGTACAAATCCGCTTTGTTGGTGAACTACACAAAAAAATATTTGATTCAAAAAAATGACATTTTTGCTGTGGATTTTATTTTTGGTGACCAACCTCGTGTACAGCTAAATTATTTTGTCGACAATGGCTTTTACACCAGTTATGGAGTCAGTTCTCGATTCAACAAATTGACGACTTCGGTTGCTTATTCTGGAGCAGAGGTAAACAGCATCAACAAAAGTTATGTCGATTTTACCACTCTCTTGTACTTGCAAACCACCTTCAATAAAAAGTTCGCTACGGGATTTGGATTGGAGCATAAGTATTTAGAGTTGTTTACAAAAGCCTTGGCAACATCAGCTGAAAATCAAACCACCTTTTTCGAAAAAAGCAGCTATCTAAATGCCTTGGCCTATATCAAATTGGATAGCTACGACCGAAAATTTTCCCCTAAAAATGGCTTTTTGGTAGATGGGGAATTCAAAGGGTACTTGAGTTCAACAGACTACAATGCAAATTTCAATTCGTTTTCTCAATTCAAATTGCAGTTGGCTGCTGCCAAGACGGTATACCAAAAGTTGACAATACACCTTTCAACAGAAGGAGGTGTGACCATCGGAAACAATACTTCAGGGCAATTTCTGTATTCTTTGGGAGGCTATGCTGACAATATGATCAACAACTACATTCCTTTTTACGGGTATGATTTTGAAGATTTGCAAAGTAATTCCTATTTAAAAACCACCTTGGAACTGCGCTATGAATTTGTCAAAAAACACTCCATCGCCTTTATTTCTAACTACGCAAATACTGCCGAAGACTTATTTCGGAAGGGGGCACTCTTTAAAGATGCGCAATCGGGCTATGCGCTTGCGTATGGATACGATACCGAAATTGGTCCGATTAGACTCATTCGCTCTTGGAGCCCAGATACCGGCAACCAACGCTTGTATTTCAGTTTGGGCTTTTGGTTTTAACTTCTTTCCAATGTTACCTTAATGTTAAATTAATGTTTACAAATAGTTGCACAGTTCGTTCATTTTGCATATTTTTGTACTAGAAAGTTACCCCAATAAAATACGCAATACCATGAAATACACATTCACGATCCTTTTGTTTTGTCTGATTTTTGTTTCAAATGCACAGCCTCGTTATGCAGAAAACAAGACAAAACCCGTTTTTGAAAAAGAAGGAGATCTTGTAAAGATCACCAAGTATTACGATACGGGCGAAATCAAAGAACAAGGATTTTACGATGCTGAACAAAAACTAACAGGCAAGTGGCTGTTGTTTGACAAAGCCGGAAAGAAGACCACAATTGCTCATTATTACAAAGGGCAAAAAGTTGGCAAGTGGTTTGTTTGGAAGGAAGAACGTTTGTTGGAGTTGGATTTTGAAAATTCTAAAATTGCCAGTGTCAGCGAATGGAAAGACCAAAGTACCATTGCCGACAATTAAACGTATAATGACAACATACATTTTAAATTCGATTGTTTCATAAAAAAACACCAACGGAATATATACCGTTGGTGTTTTTTTTGTTTTGTAAGATATTGCAGTTTTTAAAGAGTCAAAAGCATTCTGAAAACCTAAGTTGTTACCTGTTTTGATTTTAATAAATTCGTACCTTTGTGACACTTTACCAAAAAAAAAAGCATGAAGAAACTTCAAATGGTTGACCTGAAAAGTCAATACGAAAAAATCAAAACCCAAATCGATGCTGCTGTCATCGATGTCATTCAATCGACTGCCTTTGTCAACGGGCCTGAAGTTCACAATTTTCAAAAAGAGTTGGAAGCCTATCTTGGAGTCAAGCACGTAATTCCTTGTGCAAATGGAACCGATGCGCTTCAAATAGCGATGATGGGCCTGGGTTTGCAACCTGGAGACGAAGTGATCACCACAGATTTCACCTTTGCTGCAACTGTTGAGGTGATTGCCTTGTTGCGATTGACACCTGTTTTGGTAGATGTGGATTTAAACAATATGAACATCTCTATGGAACGCATCAAAAAAGCAATCACATCCAAGACAAAAGCAATTGTTCCCGTTCACCTGTTTGGACGAGCGGTAAATATGGATGCTTTGATGGAGGTAGCAGAAGAGCACAACTTATTTGTCATAGAGGACAATGCACAAGGCATTGGCGGAACCTATACTTCTAAAAAGGGCAAACAGAAATTGGGAACCATTGGAGATGTCGGAACGACTTCTTTTTTCCCGTCCAAAAACTTGGGTTGTTATGGAGATGGTGGTGCAATCTTTACCAACAACGATGCTTTGGCACATACCATTAGAGGGATCGTAAACCACGGGATGTACGAAAGATACCACCACGATGTGGTTGGGGTCAATTCCAGATTGGACAGTGTACAAGCAGCTGTTTTAAGAGTGAAACTGCCTCTTTTAGACGGATACAACCTCAAGCGTCAAGAAGCAGCACGTACTTATTCAAATGCCTTTACAGGACATAAAAATATTGTGGCACCTCATATTTGTGACACTTGCGATTGCCATGTTTTTCATCAATATGTGTTGCGCATCGTCGATGCAGACCGAGATGCCTTAATGGCGCATTTGCAAGAAAAGCAAATACCTTGTGCTATTTATTACCCAATTCCTTTGCACAAACAAAAAGCCTATGCGGACAGTCGTTACAGGGAAGAAGATTTTCCGATAACCAATCAATTGAGCGATGAGGTCATCGCATTGCCCATGCATACAGAGTTGGAGAAAGAACAGCAAGAATTTATCATCCAAACAATCTTAGAATTTATGAATTAAAAAACAATGGCTATGAAAAAGATATTGGTAACTGGAGGTCTCGGTTTTATCGGATCTCACACTGTAGTTGAATTGCAAAATGAAGGGTACGAAGTTGTGATCATCGACAATTTGTCCAATACGACGATTTCGGTTTTGGACAGCATCGTTTCCATTACCGGAATCACACCCACCTTTGCAAACATAGATTTGCGAAATCAAAAGGCTGTGGGGGATTTTTTTGACAACCACACCATTGACGGTGTCATCCATTTTGCGGCTTTCAAGGCTGTTGGGGAAAGTGTAGGCAGTCCCTTGAGTTATTATCAAAACAACCTTAATACCTTGATCTATCTCCTGCAGGAACTGACTGTCAGAAAAATTGACAATTTTATATTCAGCTCCTCTTGTACGGTATACGGACAAGCAGACAGCTTGCCAATTACAGAAAAGGAACCCGTAAAACCCGCAGAATCTCCTTACGGATATTCCAAACAAGCGGGTGAAATCATTCTTAGAGACAGCTGCAAAGCCTCCGAATTGAATGCCATTTCCCTGCGTTATTTCAATCCGATAGGAGCACATCCAAGTATCAAAATTGGAGAATTGCCTTTGGGAGTTCCACAAAATTTGATTCCTTACATCACACAAACAGCGGCGGGTCTTCGCGGAGAACTGTCTGTTTTCGGAGACGATTATCCTACGAAAGACGGAACGGCAGTAAGAGATTATATCCACGTGGTCGATTTGGCCAAAGCACACATTTCTGCATTGGCGCGTTTGATGCACAAAGAAAACAAATCAAACTACGAGTTTTTCAATGTAGGCTCCGGAACAGGGTCTTCCGTATTGGAAGTCATCAAAGCTTTTGAAAAAGCTTCTGGAAAACCGTTGCGCTATAAAATCGTTGGAAGACGAGAAGGAGATGTCACAGCAGCTTATGCGGATACGACACTTGCAAACAAAGAACTGAAATGGAAAACAACATTGTCTCTGGACGATGCATTGGCCTCTGCCTGGAAATGGCAATTGGCACAAGAAAAATAACAAGTGTTTTGATACGAAAAAAGCCCGAAAAAATATTTCGGGCTTTTTTTATGTTTGCGAGTCTTTATATTGCCGCGCCACTTCTGGCTACAGATCGGTCAATCTTAGCCATCAGCCCTTGCAATACTTTTCCTGGCCCTACTTCTGTAAATTCTGTTCCACCATCTGCGATCATCTGCTGAATGGATTGTGTCCAACGAACGGGAGCTGTCAATTGAGCCATCAAGTTTTTTTGAATTTCCTCAGGAGAGGTCACCGCTTTGGCCACGACATTTTGATAGACTGGGCAGATCGGTTTTGCAAATGCTGTCGCTTCGATTGCTTTGGCCAATTTTTCTCTTGCAGGTTCCATCATCGGAGAGTGAAATCCACCACCCACGGGCAATACCAAAGCTCTACGAGCTCCTCTTTCTAAAAGAAGTGAACAGGCACTTTCAATGGCGTTGACTTCTCCAGAAATGACCAATTGTCCCGGACAATTGTAGTTGGCTGCAACCACCACGCCATCGATGCTGGCACACACTTCTTCGACAAGGGTGTTCTCCAAGCCCAATACTGCTGCCATCGTAGAAGGAGCGAGTTCGCAAGCTTTTTGCATGGCCATCGCTCTTTTAGAAACCAAATTCAAACCGTCTTCAAATGTCAAAACCTCACTGGCCACCAAGGCAGACAATTCTCCCAAGGAATGTCCAGCAACCATTTCGGGTTGGAAATCGTTTCCCAGTACTTTTGCCAAAATCACCGAGTGAAGAAAGACCGCAGGTTGGGTGACTTTTGTCTCTTTCAATTGGGCTTCCGTTCCGTGAAATAGAATTTCAGTAATGTCAAATCCCAAGATTTCATTGGCTTGATCGAACAGTTGTTTTGCCAAAGGTGAATTTTCATACAAATCAAGTCCCATTCCTGGAAATTGAGCACCTTGACCTGGAAAAATATACGCTTTCATAAGTGTTTGTTTTCGAATTTGATTGCAAAAATAACATTGTTTCTTTAAAATAGCCGCTATTTTTCCATTTTAATAAAGCGACTCTTTTGAAGAGTTTGGACAGTTTTTACTAATTTCGTTCCTAAAATACAGCCCATGAATCGAAAAGACCAAGCCCATGCCTCTAAAATTTACATGATTTTAGCGGCTTTGTTCATTACCTCTCTGGTGGTTTCCAACTTGATTTTTCAGAAATTTTTCTATTGGAACCCTTGGGGCTTATTTCGCTTTGAAATATCTGTAGGGATCCTTCCGTATCCCATTACATTTTTGATCACAGACATCATCTCAGAGATCTATGGAAAGAAAAAAGCCAACCAAGTGGTTGTTACAGGTATTTTTGCTTCCTTATTTTCAATTTTAATCATTTTCGTTGCTGCCAAAACTTCTGCAATTGACAGTTCTCCTGTCAGCGATGTTGTATTTCAAAATGTCTTCGGTTTGTCTCCCTTGGCTGTGCTGGCATCCATGCTGGCTTATTTGATGGCGCAATTGATAGACATCCGTGTGTTTCACTTTTTTAAAAGAGCAACCCATGGCAAGCACCTTTGGTTGCGCAACAATTTCTCGACTTTTAGCTCTCAGTTTGTAGATACTTTTGCAGTCATTCTTCTGCTCTGTGTGTTTGAAGTCTTGCCATGGACGCTTTTTGGCAACTTATTGCTTAGTGGGTTTTTATTCAAGGTTCTCATAGCCGCCATCGATACACCTTTTTTTTACCTCTTCGTTTGTTATTTCAGAAAACGTTTTCATTTGAAAGTAGGGGAAGAAATCAAAGAACTCCATTTTTGAGGCATCCTTGGTTGTGTCTAAAATTCTTTTCGGGATGCTTACTTGCTTGTTTTGCAAATAGGAACAACTCTTTTTTTTCGGTGGGGTTAAATGTTGGTTGGTCCTAAGGTTTTTTCAAATAACCCCTTGACAACGTGATGAAAGTTCTATCTTTGCACTGCGATATGTTGTCCTAAGAGCGAAATCGTTTCGAAGGCAGGCATCTGTAAAACAAGGAGTAAAGACTTGTTTTTGAAAAACCCATAAACCAGAATTTCACATCACTCATTGCCCATATGTCGTTTCCAGATTCCAACCAGTTGCTTTATACATTAGGTTTTTTACTCTTGCTTGTCTACATCGTTTCTTTGGTGTTAATTTTTATGTTTGCCTTGGCCCAATTGAATTTGTTGTTCAATTTTAGAAGGTTTAAGAAAAGCAAAGACAATTCAGTTACTTTTGATTTTTCCGATCCAAATCAGATTCCCTTTGTTACCATTCAACTTCCTGTCTACAACGAGCTTTATGTGATGGAGCGACTCCTTGACAACATTGTAAAGCTAGACTATCCCTCTGACAAATTAGAGTTCCAAGTTTTGGACGATTCTACGGACGAAAGTGTGGCGACGACAGCATTGCAGATCGAACGTCTGCAAAAAGAAGGCCACAACATTCACCACCTCTGCAGAACCAACCGAGTCGGTTACAAAGCGGGTGCTTTGAAAGAAGGACTTGAAGTGGCCAAAGGAACATTCATTGCTATTTTTGACGCTGATTTTTTACCCGAATCAGATTGGTTGCAAAAAACAGTCCCTTATTTTAAAAATCCTCAAATAGGTGTGGTTCAAACCCGTTGGGGACACCTCAACAGAGATCATTCTTTGCTCACCCAAATTCAGGCCTTTGCGTTGGATGCGCATTTTACTTTAGAGCAAGTAGGAAGAAACAGCCGTGGGCATTTTATCAATTTCAACGGAACGGCAGGCTTGTGGAGAAAAACCTGTATTCTCGATGCCGGCAACTGGGAGGGAGATACCTTGACCGAAGACCTGGATTTGAGTTATCGAGCACAACTCAAAAATTGGAAATTCAAATACCTGTTGGATGTCGAAACTCCTGCGGAACTTCCCGTGGTCATCAGTGCTGCAAGATCCCAACAGTTTCGATGGAACAAAGGAGGGGCTGAGAATTTTAGAAAAATGTTTCGAAGAATTGTCGCCTCGGATTCGATGCAACTAAAGTCAAAACTCCATGCAATTCTCCATTTGCTAAATAGCTCCATGTTTTTGAATGTGTTTATTGTCGGTATTTTGAGCATTCCGATGTTGTATTTAAAAAATTATTACGAAGACCTGAAATTGTATTTTATTGCAATGAGTTTTTTCACTGTCAGCACGCTGATCTTTTTTGTCTGTTATTGGAACATGTACAAAGAAATCAAAGGAGGAGATGCAAAAGCATTTGTACAATATTTGGTGTTGTTTTTTAAATTCTTTTCCATTGCAATGGGTTTTTCGCTACACAATTCGATCGCGGTCACAGAGGGACACCGAGGGAAGAGAAGTGCATTTGTCCGCACACCAAAATTCAACATGCGTTCTTTAAAAGACTCCTGGCAAAAAAACAAATACCTTCAAAAAAAATTGCCCAAGAGTGTTTATTTTGAAGGCATGTTGACCTTGTATTTTGGTTTTGGTCTGTTGAGTGCTTTTTTGGTCGCTTATGTCGGAAACAACAAAAAAAATCCTTCTGAGCACTTTGATTTTGGACTGTTTCCTTTTCATTTGATGTTGTTTTTTGGGTTTGGGTATGTTTTTGTCAAATCGATTCGAAGCAATGGCTAAGTTCTTGGAATGTCGAGGTTTGTGTTGGGCTTTTTCCAGATCCTTTATTCGTCCTCAGAAGCAATAAGGAGATGGAGTTTTAGATTTTTTTTGGAATCGTTTTTTTAGTGCTATCTTAGCAAGAGTTTGACAAGAAATATTTTTTAAAAGCAAAATAAAGTTATTTTTGTAGCGGGTTTCCCCCTTAATTTTTTCTCATGAAAAAAATCACGATCAAAGACATTGCGGCCAAGTTTGACGTTTCTATTTCAACGGTTTCCAAAGCCCTGAACGATAGTTATGAGATCAGTGACAAAACCAAAGAGAAAATAAAAAAATACGCCAAGAAGAAAAAATACAAGCCCAACTTCAATGCTTTGAGTTTGAAAAACAGGCGAACCAAAACAATTGGCATCATGATTCCCAACATGTTGAATTATTTCTTCGCCCAGGTTTTTAAAGGCGTTGAAAAAACAGCCAATTTGAATGGCTATAAGGTTATTACCTGTATTTCCAACGAATCCTATCAAAAAGAAGTGGAGACCATGGAAACCTTGTCCAATGGAAGCATAGATGGTTTTATTGTTTCGATGGCAGAAGAAACTGAAATAAAAAACGACTTTTCACATTTCACCACTTCTATAGAACAAGGAACTCCCATTGTGATGTTTGATCGGGTTGCCAAAAATGTGAGTTGTGACAAGGTCATCGCCGATGATTTTCAAGCGGCTTTTAAAACGGTAAAACACCTCAGCAATACCGGATGTACGAACATCGCTTTTGTCTCAACGATTAGCAATTTAAGTGTCGGAAAAGAACGTTACACGGGATACTTGAAAGGTTTGGAACAAGCGGAAATGCCTATTAAAGAGTCGTTGATCCTCAACATTCAAGAAAATAATTACAAAAGATTTGAAGCACTCATCACGCCTCTTTTCGAAAACAATTCGGAAATTGACAGCGTTATTGCGACCAGTGAGCAAGCAGCCATTGCGGCCATGAAAATAGCCCACAAAAGAGGCTATAAAATACCTGAGAATTTTTCAGTCATCGGTTTTTCCAATGGGATTCTTTCCCGGCACTCCAATCCCAAACTGACAACGGTGAGTCAGCACGGTGAAATCATGGGAGAAACGGCAGCACAATTGCTGATCGACAAACTAGATAGCAAAATAGAAAACCAAAGTAGCAATACCAAAGTCATCCAAACAGATTTGGTTGAACGAAACTCCACAAAAACCTTCTTGAAATTGACCAAATAGCTATTTGGAATAAAGGCTGCTTTTTTAGTAAAAACAACACAGCAAATCTTTCTAATAGTGAATTTACAACGAACCGACAAAGGGGAGTTGGTTTTTAAATGATTCTTGTTGATGGTTTAGATTAGAAACGGCGCCTTCGTACAGCTATATTCTTTTCTTGTAATTCTTCCAATACTGCATCACAATCAAAGAGCAAATAACGGAAGATGCAGCCCCTTCAACAGCGATGGCAAAAATTACTTCCGCCAAGCTCAATTGATTTCCCCAGACCAAAGAATTTTCCATGAGTTGCAGGAGTTCTGAGTCGATAAAACCAATATAAACAATCAAAGAAATGACTGTCATTCCAACAGCGATTAAAGACGTGGCAATGCCCTGTCCAAAATTGGACAGATAATCGCTGTTTTTATTGTTAAGGATGATTTCTTTGACAGTGGCATTTACTCCCCAGATTACAAATAAAAAGTTCAGTGATCGGAGTTCTACAATCTCATCCAAGCCAAATATTTTCATGATAAAAAAATAGACAACAATTAAAACATAGGTTTTGAAAGCATTGTAGAGAATGATTTTTTTTGGATCCATGGTTCTTTATTTTTGGTGGTTCAGTTAGTTTTGTCAAGATACAAAAAAACGAGAACCTTTTAAAGTACGGAGATACATGCTCACTTCTTTCCTTTTTTTAGGAGGGGTTTTAAGCGGAGGCTGTTTGCAATTAAGATTTGTCATACAGGGATTCGGACATGCGGTGATTGGGTTCTTGATTCGAGCGTGCCGCATTTAAATCCAGTTTTGTGTCATTAAAATTTACCTCATGGATGGTTTTTAGCACCTTTGAGTTTTTTTGTTTTGCAAAAAAATTGTTTCTATTCCTGTTGTCGATCTTGCTAATTTTTCCATTCAATTTTCAAATGCATTCCTTCCAATGAGTGTTGTATTTTACAAAAAAGGGTTCGGTTCTTATAGTTATTTAAGAATCGAATAAATATTGTATTTTCACAACATGAAAGTCAACTATTTCATCTTTTTTTTGATGGCATTTCTCACTGTTTCCTGTGATTTTTTAAAAGAGAAGTTGCAGGAAGATTTGAGAAGTCAACTGGACACCGTCATCGATTACCACCATGTCGACGCCCTGCCTGCATTTTCTTTTTGCAAAGATCTTCTGGATGCTGAAGAACAAAAGAACTGTTTTCGAAATCGTTTGTACCAGGAGCTTTCTGAGAATTTACGTACACACACCTTTGCAGTTTCCGACACATTGTCCGAGACCGTTCGCGTGCGTCTCCGAATCGATTCATCGGGCACCTCTAAATTGTTGTCGATCGCTTCTTCAGAAAGGGTCAAAAAGGAACTTCCAGTATTGGACAGCTTGTTGCGACAAAGTATTTCGAATTTACCGGTGGTGTTTCCCGCCATAAAAAGAGGGATTCCAGTAGCGACGGTACACGAAGTTCCAATCTTTCTTCACTTGGACTAACCAAAAAAACAGAGTTTTTTGTTAAGGAGACGCTCAATTCAAAAGTTTCCAAATGGCATCTTTCAGTTCGACCAAACCTATTTGGGCGACTGATGAAATAAACAGTGTCGCAATTCCCTTTGGCAGTTCTTTTTGAATTTCTTCCTTTAGTTCTTCGTCCAATAAATCACATTTAGTAATGGCCAACAACCTTTCTTTGTCCAGCAATTCGGGATTGTGTTTTTTCAACTCGTTTAGCAAAATTTGATAGGCCTCTTGGATGTCATCAGCATCTGCAGGGATTAAAAAAAGCAGGGCTGCATTTCGTTCGATATGTCTTAAAAATCGGTGTCCCAATCCTTTTCCTTCGGATGCACCTTCGATGATTCCTGGGATGTCCGCCATCACAAAACTCTGGTGATTTCTGTAGTCTACAATGCCCAAGTTGGGTTTCAATGTGGTAAATGCATAATCTGCAATTTTGGGTTTGGCAGCTGTTACAGCCGCGAGGAGGGTAGATTTTCCTGCATTTGGAAATCCGACCAATCCGACGTCAGCAAGCAATTTCAATTCTATTTGAAACCATCCATCTACTCCATCCATTCCAGGTTGTGCATAACGAGGTGTTTGGTTAGTAGACGATTTAAAGTGCCAGTTGCCCAAACCACCTTTCCCGCCTTCTACGAGAATTTTTTCTTCTCCATGCGCAGTAATCTCAAAAAGAATTTCTTGCGTTTCAGCATCTCTGACGATGGTTCCTAAAGGGACTTCTAGGTATTTGTCTGCACCGTCTTTTCCAGTACTTCTACTTTTACTTCCGTAGCCTCCTGGTTCTGCCCGAGAGTGTTTTAAAAACCGAAGGTGGTGTAAAGTCCACATTCCCTTGTCACCTCTTAAGATGACATGTCCGCCTCGGCCTCCATCTCCACCATCAGGCCCTCCTTTGGTGATGAACTTTTCCCGGTGAAGGTGCGTAGATCCACCGCCTCCGTTTCCAGAAGCTGCGTATATTTTAATGTAGTCAATAAAGTTTCCTTCTGTCATGTCATTTCAACTTTTGAAACCGTCTTTTACAAGCGGAGATCATTTGTTTTTGTGGAGAACTGTCTTTGGGAAAACCCGGTCTACAAGGTCTCAAATACGGCATTGATTTTTTCAGAAATGCTCGCTATAGAGCCCACACCGTGGATGCCATAATACTTGTTTTGTTTGGAGAAATAATCTTTTAAAATCGCTGTCTTTGTGTTGTATTCCTGAAAGCGGTTTCGGATTTTAGCCTCGTCTTGATCGTCTGAACGGCCACTGATTTCTCCTCTTTTTAAGAGGCGCTCCACCAACACATCTTCTTCCACCTCCAAAGCAATCATTCCATTGATGCTCGCTTCTTTCTTTTCCAAAAAGACGTCCAAGGCAACTGCCTGTGATTCGGTTCTTGGAAATCCGTCAAAAATAAACCCGTTGGCAGCAGGGTTTTTTTCTACCTCTGCTTCCAACATGTCGATGGTCACGGCATCGGGGACCAAACTTCCTTGGTCGATGTAAGACTTTGCCAAAAGACCCAATTCCGTTTTGTTTTTGATGTTAAAGCGAAAGACATCTCCTGTAGAAATGTGTACCAAGTTGAATTTGTCCTTGAGGATTTCTGCTTGTGTTCCTTTTCCAGCGCCTGGAGGGCCAAACAATACTATATTTTTCATGTTGTGTTAATTTGATAGTTTGTATATCTCGGGCAGGTTTCTTCCCTGTCCATCATAATCCATTCCGTATCCGACAATAAACTCATCGGGAATCTCCATGCCGACATAGTCGATGTGCAATTCTTTTTTAAAAACCGAAGGTTTGAAAAAAAGCGTTGCCATTTTTAATTTTTTCAAGGGTGCATCGTCCAAGATGTCATAAATCTTTTGGAGTGTTGCCCCCGTATCAATGATGTCCTCTAAGACCACCACCGTTCTGTCTGTAAGGTCTTCGTAGATGCCAAGCAATTGACGTACCTTGCCCGTAGAGACCGTTTTGTCATAAGAGGCGAGTTTGATAAAAGAAACTTCACAAGTAGTCCCATATGCGCGCATCAAATCACCTGCAAAAATAAACGAACCATTTAAGATGCCGATAAATAAAGGAGTTTCATTTTTCAAATCCTCCCTTATTTTTTTAGCAAGCGTTTGAACGGCAATTGCAATGCGCTCTTTGTCGATGTAAAGTTCGAATTGTCGGTCTTTTATTTTTACGGTTTTCATCTGTTTGAACTTAGGATCCTGTGCCTTGTTAGTCAGAATACAAAACCGTCCCCAAAGCGATTTTGAAGACGGTTTACTTTCACGTGTCGAACGTGATTATTTGATATCTTTCAATTTTTCAGAAGTGTCGTACATGATTGGTGATGCGATGAATAGGGAAGAGTACGTCCCTACCAAGACCCCAACAATCAAGGCGAACATAAATCCACGGATGGAATCTCCACCGAAGATAAAGATAGCCAACAAAACGATTAATGTTGTCAAAGAAGTATTGATGGTTCTTCCCAAAGTACTACTCAAAGCGCTGTTGACTACATCGCTGTATTTCCATTTTTCGTGCAATTTTGTGAATTCTCGAATTCGGTCAAAAATAACCACTGTATCGTTCAAGGAATATCCGACCACCGTCAAGATAGCTGCGATAAAGGATTGTCCAATTTCCATGTCAAAAGGCATCACCTTGTACGCGATGGAAAAGAGGGACAATACAATCAATACATCGTGGAATACTGCAATGACAGCTCCCAAACTGTACTGCCATTTTTTAAATCGCATCAAGATGTACAAAAAGACAATCAAGAGCGATCCGATGATGGCCCACTGTGCAGCTGATTTGATATCATCTGCAATGGTTGGTTCTACTTTAATGGCGTTGAATACCCCGATTTTTTGTCCGTCAAAACCACCGTTGAATTCATCCAGTGTAGTCCCTTCAGGTAAAAAGGCTTTGACACCTTCGAACAAGGCCGTTTGTACTTGTTCGTCTACTTGTTGTCCTTCCTCGTCAATTCTATACTTGGTCGTAATTTTGAGTTGGTTGCTGGCGCCATAAGTTTTTACTTCTGGAGAACTTTCAAATACTTTTTTCAAGCTTTCTGCTACTTCAGTAGAGTTGACAACTTGGTCAAAGCGCACAACATACGAACGCCCGCCGACAAAGTCAACACCGTAGTTCAATCCATTGGTCAACAAAGAACCGATACCTAGAGCAAGGATGACAGCAGAAATGGCGTAAGACATTTTGCGCTTCTTCAAAAAGTCGATGTTGATTTTTGTAAACCATTGTTTTGTTATTCCGGTGTTAAAGGTCAAGGTTTGTCCTTTTCCAGAATAGGCATCGATTAAAATACGTGTGATGAAAATCGCAGTAAACAAAGATGTGGCGATTCCAATCATCAAAGTAGATGCAAATCCTTTTACAGGTCCTGTTCCAAAGACAAACAAGATAAATCCTGTCAATAGCGTAGTGATATTGGCATCTAAAATAGAAGACAAGGCGTTGTTAAAACCGTCACTGATGCCTTCTTTCAACGCTTTTCCTTTTGCCAGTTCTTCTTTGATTCGTTCAAAGATCAGTACGTTGGCATCCACCGACATTCCGATGGTCAATACGATTCCCGCAATTCCAGGCAAGGTCAATACAGCACCAAAGGCAGACAAGATTCCAAAAATAAAGAGGATGTTTACCACCAAAGCTACGTTGGCAAAAAGCCCTGCTTTTCCGTAGTAAAAGACCATCCAGATCAAGACCAAAATCAAGGCGAGGACAAAGGATTCAATACCGCTGTCTATGGCTTCTTGACCCAATGAAGGCCCTACAATTTCAGATTGGATGATGTGAGCAGCAGCGGGCAATTTCCCGGCTTTCAATACATTTGCCAAATCTTGTGCTTCCAACACGCTGAAGTTTCCAGAGATCGAAGTTCTTCCTCCTGTAATCGCTGTGTTCACTCTCGGTGCCGTATACACATAGTCGTCCAAAACCACCGCGACAAAATTGCCTACATTTTCGGAAGTCATTTTTGCCCATAATTTAGACCCTCTGGAGTTCATGGTCATGCTTACCTCAGGACTCGTGCCCAATTGGTCGTATTCTTGAGAGGCATTGATGATCACATCGCCTTGAATCGGCGCTTCGTCTTTTCGGTTGGACTTGATCGCGTAGAGGTTGATGACCTCTGTGTCTTTGATCGGTTTGGCATCCCATAGGAATTTGACATGTTTCAAATTTGCAGGGAGCAAAGCCTTTACTTCTTCTAAGGAAAGATATGCATTTACCTTGGCAGTATCGATGACCGATGCAGAGCCAATGGTAGAGCTGATTTCATTTTGGTTTCTTGGAATTCTCGGATACAGAACGTTGAACAAACTGTTTGTCTGAGCCGTTTCTGTAGAGTCTTGTACTTCGCCCAACAAATCTTCGATTTCACTAGCCGCTTCGTCTTTGGAGTCTGCAACTGTCACATTTTCTTCTTTGAAAAGTTCTGTAACTTTTGCATTTGCAGCGTATAGAAACTGCGCAACTTCTTGGTTCGTATACACTTCCCAAAACTGAAGTTCTGCCGTGGATTGCAAGAGTTTTTTGACACGTTCGATGTCTTTGGCTCCTGGCAATTCAATCAAAATTCTCCCAGAATTTCCAATTCTTTGAATGTTGGGTTGAGTAACGCCAAATTTGTCAATTCGACTTCTCAACACTTCAAAGGCAGTATTGATAGAACTGCTAATTTCTTCTTGAAGTGCTTGTTTGGTTTCTTCTTCTGTTTTTTGAAAATTGATTTTTTCTCTCAGCGACTTGTTCCCAAAGATATCAGGAGCATTTAGTTTGGAAGTTCCGTTGCTGATTTTTTCAAAAGCTTGGAAAAACAATTCTAAATAGGGTTCTGTGCTATTTTTTTGAGCAGCACTCGCTTCTTGAAGTGCTTTGATAAAAGCTTCGTTTTTAGAGTTATTGGACAGTCCAATCAAGATGTCTTTTACGGATACCTGTAGGGTCGCGTTGATGCCTCCCTTTAAATCCAATCCAAGATTGATTTCTTTGTCTTTGATATCGTTGTAGCTAAAGCTTAGGCCAAACTTGTCAAATACAGCGACATTCGCAACAGAGTCCAAATACTTTCTTTCAAATTTTGCCAAGGCACGGCCGTCATTTTCTTCTGCATTTGCAAGAGCGTACTCTTTTGCGTCATTTTCTACACCACCAGCAATCCAAGTAAATGAAAGTTGGTACAAACTCACCAATCCAAAAAGAATTGCGAATAATTTTATAAGTCCTTTGTTTTGCATTTTCTAAAATTTTATAAACGTGCAAATATAGTATTTCAATTAAGAAAAGACAATTTTTTATCGTTAATATCTGCAAAAGGACTAGAAGGGACTTCGCGCCGTGTTCCCCAACCCTTCAAAAGGGTTTTAGGATGCACACCACTGCTTTTAAAACCTCTCTTTCGAAAGGCATTTGTAAAGATGTTTGAACAACTCAATTCGTTTTGGGAACGCTTTTTTTAGGCGAAGGCTCCCTGTTTTACAAACAGGGAGCCCTTTCCTAGATGCAATAAAAGTTATTTGACCAATCGCCTCGTTTGGATGCCTTGTGAATTTA
>DLQL01000105.1 GCA_002477565.1 Flavobacteriaceae bacterium UBA7433 | reverse complement strand
TGTCGGAAGTGATGACCAATTCATTGTCATTTAAAATTTTGTCAAAGGGTTTTGATTTGAGATCGGAAAGGTACGTGGTGATTTCTTCTCGCTGCAACTCTGATGGATAGATTTCTTCTACTGGGAACAATTGCAAGTGAAAGGGGATGTTTGCCTCTTTCAAAAACTGTTGCCTTCTCGGAGATCCAGAAGCGAGAATGATTTGGTAGCGGTCAAATAATTTTTCAAGCATTTTGAATCATTTTTTAAAAAAGGAGGAAGGAAGGCTGCCAACTAGAAGTTTTTTTTGATCCTCGCAAGGTCGCGAGCGTTGTCTCTGTCCTTTAGGGTGTTTCTCTTGTCGAACAGTTTTTTTCCTTTGCACAAGGCGATGTTTAGTTTTGCCCAGCCTTTGTCTGTGAGGAACAACTTTAAGGGTACGATGGTCAGCCCGACATTTTTGACTTCTTTTTCCAGTTTTTTGAGTTCTCTTTTGTTCAACAAAAGCCTTCTTTCACTTTTAGGTTTGTGGTTGTATGCGTGTCCGTAGATGTACTCTTCGATAAACATATTGACTACAAAAAGTTCTCCTTGTTCGTTGAATTCACAAAAGCTTTCTGTAATGCGGGCTTTGCTTTCTCGGATGGATTTTATTTCCGTACCTGTCAATTGAATTCCAGCTGTGTAGGTGTCCAAAATCTCGTATTCAAAACGCGCTTTTTTGTTTTGTATGTTTATCTTTTTCTGCATTGTTTTGCAAATGTAGGAAATTAATGGTCAAAAACATTCTTTAAGTAACCGCTGTTTTTCTTTCGTTTTTTACAATTTTTTTTAAGTTGCAATACAAGGATTTCGTTGCATTTGGACAAAGTGTTTTCAAGTTTTGTGATAAAAAAAACCGGTACAAGAAAATGCGGTACCGGTTTGATTTCGTAGGTGTGCGGATCAATCGTTTTTTACGTGCAAACTAGCGTTGAGTTCAATTGTTTTGGGGTTGGGTCTGCAAATAAGATGGCCGTTGGTACTGTCCAAAAGGAACAGCAATTTGTCTTTTCCGTTCAATGCGGCCCCTTTGACGATGTTGTCCCCTTCAGATACAATTGCTCCTTCGAGATTGACCGGTTCGTTCTTTTCGTTGTACATCCGTATTTTGGCTGCGGCAGTTACATAAACACCTGCTGCAATGGTACACCCAAATCCCAAAGAAATCCCAGTACCTGCATTGGCACCCAACAAACATTTGTCTCCGATAGAAATGACATTTTTATTCCCGCCTGAAAGTGTTCCCATGATAGATACACCTCCTCCAAGGTCAGAATCGTGTCCGACAACAACCCCTGCCGAGACGCGTCCTTCGATCATCGCATTGCCAAGTGTTCCCGCATTGAAATTGATATATCCTGCAGGCATCACAGTAGTTCCAACGGCGGTATGTGCGCCGAGACGAACTTGAGAGCCAGCAGCAATTCGAACTCCGTTTGGTACATGGTAATCCACCATGTACGGAAATTTATCTACGTGTGAAACCTGTAAGACATCGCCTTTGAAGGTCGCTTTGATGCGTTCTTCACTGAGGTCTTCGGGTAGGACAGGGCCTTGATTGGTCCAAGCGATGTTGTTTAGTTTTCCAAAAACTCCTTCCAAACTCAATCCATGCGGTTGTACATGCAATTGTGACAGGCATTGCAATTTGAAATATCCTTCCACAGCATCAGCAACAGCAGTGTCTTTGTCAAATAAAAAGTAAGCGATCAGGTCGATTTCCTGGTATCCTTTTGGTTGGTTGTAGTTTTCGAGTAGCTGTTGGAGCAATGTGATGTTTGGGTGCTTTTCAATTTCATGGTGAAAGGCACTGAAATTATCAAACGCTTTTTGAAGTTGTGCTTTGGTCAAAACCACAAAACCATTGGAGTTGGTCTCGTAACCCGTCACATCTTGCAACAAAGCTGCTGTGCCAAAAGCACTGTCCCAATTGATTGCTGGAAAGTTGACATCTAATGTCTTGCCTGCTTTCGACCTGCGAATTCCCAATCCAAAAGCCAACGGTTTGGTATAAGTGGGTTTGGCGTTTATCTTTTGTACGTATTCTTTAAACTGTTCAAGCGTATTCATAGTGAAATCTTTTTAATGGTAAAGCGCAAATATACAGCAAAGGACTGTAAATAGAAACCGTTCGATGCGATTATCCTCAAGAAATTTGATTCTTAACAAGGGTTGTTTTAAGTGATTTTGTAAGTGTTATTCTTTAGGTATAGGACACGCTGCTCAAATACTTTTTGAGGAATGGGCAAAACAACCGATTCAAAGATTTCCATGAAAACATCTGTATGGGGTTCAACGCGATTTTTTTTTAAGTGGAATGGAGCAAAACCAAACCAAGCAACCGTTTTTAAAATGGTTTTATCTTTGTTCCACATCCGCATCTCCACTTCAATACTGCGCGAATCATAACAAATCAGCTGAGATTGTATGCAAACTTCTTCCATTGTGAAGACCGGTTTTAGGTAAGCGATTTTATTGTTAGACACTACCCATCCGAGGCCTTGTTCTTGAATGATTTTAAAAAGATCGATGTCGTAATAGGTCAAGAGTTGGTCTTCACGGGCATTGATAAAATAATCGACATAGCGTCCGTTGTTCAAATGGTTGAAGGGGTCACAATCTTGGAAACGAATTTTTTTAAAACTTTCTAAGATTTGGGGGAGTTGAGTCATGAAATGTGGTTTTGTTATGATTATTGTTCGCAATGATTGAGAATGCTATATTGATTTTTCTAGGTGTTCCACAATTGTTTTCAATGCTGTTTTGTGGTCAAACCAAGTGGTGTCTGCATCCTTTTTGAACCATGTCATTTGACGTTTGGCAAAGCGGCGTGTATTTTTTTTAATCTCTGCAACAGCAGCTTCCAATTCGCACTTCTCCTCAAAGTAGGCAAACAGTTCGCGGTATCCGACTGTTTGAAGTGCGTTCAAGTCTTTGTGCGGATGTACGCGCCTCGCTTCTTCCAACAAACCATTTTCCATCATGCGATCGACTCTTCGGTTGATGCGGTCGTAAATCAAGTTGCGCTCAGCTGTCAATCCAATGCGAAGGGTTTCAAAGTTTCGAATTGCTTTGGGTTTGTTTTTAAAAGAGGAATAGGGCTTTCCAGAACCGATGCACACTTCCAACGCACGAATGACCCTGTGCGGATTGTGTAAGGTTGTTTTTTCATAAGTCTCGGCATCCAATTCCTTAAGTCGATTTTGTAAAACTGAAAGGCCTTCTTCCGCGAGTTCTTGGTTCAGTTGCTGTCTTATTTTAGGATCAATTTCAGGGAAATGGTCCAATCCTTTGAGCAAGGCATCCACATACAAACCACTACCGCCTACCAGAACAACCACCTCCTTTTTTAAAAACAACTGCTCCAATTGTGCCAAGGCATCCCTTTCAAACTGCCCCACATTGTAATTTTCGAAAATAGATCGATTTTGGATGAAATAGTGCGGTGCTTGCTCCAGTTCTTCTTCTGAAGGAACGGCAGTTCCGATTGCGATTTCTTTGTAAAATTGCCGCGAGTCACAAGACAGAATTGGCGCCTGAAAGTGTTGGGCAATTTCAATGCTCAATGCTGTTTTTCCAATTGCAGTGGGGCCAACAATGCTGATCAAGGTTTTTGAGGACATGTTTTTTAAGTTCGTTGAATTCAAAAATAGACAATACCGCGTTTGTGAAAAAGTTTTGTCACAGCTTTTCCCCGCATTGATTGCAAAATGCAGCCTCGTCAGAATGTGTGTCAAAATTGCAATTAGAACAAGATTGAGTGTTTGTCGGTGTTTTGCTGAAATGACTGCTGTACTCTGCAGAAACAATCCCTGTAGGAACGGCAATGATTGCATACCCGAGGATCATTACAATGGAAGCGATGAATTGACCCAAAGTAGTCACAGGAGCAATGTCTCCATAACCCACTGTTGTCAGTGTGACGATGGTCCAATACACACTCCTGGGAATGCTTGTAAAACCACTGCCAGCTCTCGCTTCGACCAAATACATGACGGTGCCTAAAATGATGGAAATAACGACCACAGTAAAAAGAAAAACAGCAATTTTAGGGCGGCTTGCTCGGAGAGCTGCAAGCAGTTTGTTGGAGGCGCCGATATAACGAGTGATTTTTAAAATCCGAAAGACACGTAACAATCTTAGGGCACGTAAAATAAGAAGGGCATGGCTGCCTCCGATAAGCAAAGAAAGGTACTTTGGAAGGGTAGACAACAAATCAATGACCCCCAGATAACTGAAAATATAGTGCTTGGGTTTTTTGATGGATACAATTCGCAAAAGGTATTCGATGGTAAATAGAATGGTGATGCTCCATTCTGCGCTGTTGAAAAAAGTAGGGTAGCGCATCCCGATACTTGGAACGCTTTCCAGCAGCACCAATGCGATGCTTGCCAAAATGGCCAGCATTAAGAGAACATCAAACAACTTCCCTTTGGGGGTATCTGCTTCGTAGATGATTTCGTGTAATTTTTTTTTCCAAGTTTGATGCGTGTCTTTCATTGCTGTTCTTTATTCAATACCGAACGATGCGCTCTATTTTTCCTGCTTCGAGGTATCTTTTGGTTGCATATCTTGTTGCTGACGTATCTTCAATTTTAGTAAGCAACGTTTTGAGAATGTCCATGTTGTTGAATTGATGGGCCAAATCGATGAATCCAACACCTAAAATTTGGTTTTCTTCGATCAATACAACTGATTTCTCTTGAGCATGCCTTCCCTTGTCAATCAGAAGCATGTTGTCATTGTTGAAAACGACCGTTTGCAAGTTCTTTTTCCGGTGGTTGTTGAATTTGGGTTTGTGCTTCAAAGAAGCCATGTCAAATTTCAATTGTGCCATCAACTCGTTTCCTGTTTCTTCATGACTGATCGAGTGGGAATGTGCTTGAAGTTTTAGTATTTTTTTGGAGGTTTTAAGGTAGAGTTGGTTGATGCCTTTTTTGATGTTTTTATTCCTCCCGATGTAAATCACCTCTCCTTCTTTATTGTGTATGTAAAAAACACCCATCACAGTGGGGGCATCTTCAATCATTTTGTTCAACTTGTCAGAAATCACTTTTACTTTGTCTACCAAAATCTTTATGGAGCTTTTTGTAATTTCTTTTGACAGGTCTTTGGTCAACAAAAATTTAAACAATTTCAAGGTTGCCAGTGCATCACCACTAGCTCGATGTCTGTCGCTCATGGGGATGCCTAAAGCGCGGCACAATTTTCCCAAACTGTAGGAAGGCATTTCAGGGATAAGCTTTTTACTCAACTCCACCGTACAAAGGGTTTCTCTTGTGTAATCAAAGCCCAAGCGTTTGAATTCTGTACGGAGAATTCGATAATCAAAAGAGGTGTTGTGGGCAATAAAAACACAATCTTCAGTGATTTCTACAATCCGCTTGGCAACTTCGTGAAACTTTGGAGCCGTTCGGACCATATTGGGTGTAATTCCTGTTAGCTTGACAACAAAAGGTTGGATCGGTCTTTCAGGATTTACGAGTGTGATCAACTGATCTACTATCTGATGGCCATCGTATTTGTAGATGGCGACCTCTGTGATGCCTTCTTCATTGAATTTGCCTCCGGTCGTTTCAAAATCTATAATCGCGTACATGTACTCTGTGGTTCTTTTTGTATTGGTTTTTTAATTTCGTGCTCCAAAAATTGAACTTCCCAAGCGGACCATGGTCGCGCCTTCCTTAATTGCGATATGGTAATCGCCACTCATTCCCATAGATAAAACAGCTAAGTCTGTCTGGTCAAAAAAGTCCTTTAAAGAACGAAATTCCTTTGCAACCTGTTCGGTGTCATCCGTAAAACTGGCCATCCCCATCAGTCCTACAATTTTTACATGTTTCATTTTTTTCAATTCTTCTGAGAAGAGAATTTTTTGTATTTCGATCATGGGCAATCCGAACTTCGTTGCTTCTTCCGCAATTTTTACTTGCAGTAAACAGGAGATCACACGTTGGTGTTTTTTCGCTTGTTTTTCGATTTCTCGTAAAGTACTCAAACTATCAACCCCGTGAATCAAAGAGACAAAAGCCGCCATGTATTTCACTTTGTTCTTTTGAAGGTGACCGATAAAATGCCATTGGATGTCTTTGGGCAAAGATTCCCATTTGCTGACCATTTCTTGGACTTTGTTTTCTCCAAAAGCACGTTGGCCTGCTTCGTAAGCTTCCTGTATCATTGGGATTGGCTTGGTTTTGGACACGGCTACTAAATGAACATTTGAGGGGATGTTTTGAGCGAGGGAAGAAATGTTTTTTTGTATAGACATATCTAAACGGGAGGACTGATAAATAGTAGTTGCTAAATCTCAAAGATACCATTATTATCATGTAAAACTACGTCTGCCTGTATATTTTCAGGTCTAAAATAACAATCCTAGTCAAACGAAACAAAGCCATAAAAAAAGACAGTCCTCTGAAGGACTGTCTTTTTTTATGAAGAACAACAGCGCTTATGCAAGCAATGTGATGATTTGAGTAGCTAATTCTCCTCCGATTCGGTCTTGTGCTTCTCCAGTTGCTGCACCGATGTGAGGTGTCAAAGAAACTTTTGAATGCATCAATACTTGAACTGCGGGTTTTGGTTCTGTTTCAAAAACATCCAAAGCAGCACCAGCCAATTTCCCTTTGTCAAGAGCCGCCAACAAAGCCACTTCGTCAATTACGCCACCACGAGCCGCATTGGCGATAAAGGCACCGTCTTTCATGATTTCAAGTTCGTTTGCGCCAATCACGTAACCGTCTTGAGCAGGAACGTGAAGGGTCAAAAAGTCAGCTTGTTTGAGGACTTCTTCTTTGGAAATCGTGTCTATTTTAAGTGCGATGGATTGCCCGTCAAAAAAGTCCAAGCTAAGGGTTGCCGATTCCATAAAAGGGTCGAAAGCAACTACTTTCATCCCCAAACGCAAGGCTACGGCGGCAGTCGCCTGACCGATACGTCCAAATCCAAGTACACCCAATGTTTTTCCTTTTAATTCTACGCCCTTTGCGTAGGCTTTTTTCAATCCTTTGAAATTGGACTCCCCTTCCAAAGGCATGTTTCTGTTTGCGTCGTGTAAGAAACGTGCCATTCCTGTCAGGTGTGCAAAAACCAATTCTGCAACTGAATGTGAAGAGGCAGCAGGAGTATTGATCACGTGCACTCCTTTATCACGAGCGTATTGTACATCGATGTTGTCCATTCCGACACCACCACGACCGATGATTTTCATTGAAGGGCAAGCGTCAATCAATTCTTGACGAACGGTTGTAGCACTGCGAACTAATAGGACGTCGATATTTTCTTGGTTGATAAAACTTTCCAGTTGCTCTTGGGCAACACTGGTAAGGAGGACTTCGAAACCGGCAGCTTCTAAGGCGGTTACACCACTTTGAGCCAATCCGTCATTTGCTAATACTTTCATTTTTTTAGATTTATGTTTGCGTTGCCGGGGCAACGTTAAGTTCGAATGTTTGTTATTTGTTCAAGTCTTGCATGGCTTTGATCAACACGTTGACGCTTTCCAATGGAAGTGCGTTGTAAATGCTCGCTCTGTATCCACCCACACTTCGGTGACCGTTCAAGGCGCTGATTCCAGCGGCAACACAAAGACTGTCAAATTTTTCTTTTAAGGATGTATCTGTCAAATTGAAGGTTACATTCATTTTAGAACGGTCTTCTTTGGCTGCAAATCCTACAAAAGAAGGATTGTTGTCAATCTCAGCATAGAGCAAAGCTGCTTTTTCTTCGTTGGCTTTTTCAATGCCAGTGACTCCTCCATTTTCTTTCAACCACTCCAAGGTCAACATAGAGACATATACTGCAAAGACAGGAGGGGTGTTGAACATGCTTCCTTTGTCTGCATGAATTTGATAGTCCAACATGGAAGGGATTTGTCGCCCCGATTTTCCAAGAATTTCATCTTTGACGATGACCAAAGTCGTTCCTGCTGGCCCCATGTTTTTTTGAGCACCCGCATAGACCACGTCAAATTGACTGTAGTCCAAGGTTCTTGAAAATATATCCGAACTCATGTCTACCACTTTTAAAGTGTCTCCAGGAAACTCGTTCAATTGTGTCCCAAAAATGGTATTGTTGGAAGTAAAGTGAATGTAGTCTGCGTCTTTGGGTACGTCGTATCCCTTGGGGATGTAATTGTATCCTTTGTCTTTTGAAGAAGCAACGACCACGGTGTCTCCAAAAATTTTCGCCTCTTTGATGGCTTTAGAACTCCAAGAACCCGTGTCTAAGTAAGCGGCTTTGCCACCGATTTTCATCAAGTTGTAGGGCGCCATTACAAATTCGGTACTCGCACCTCCTTGCACAAAGAGTACGGAGTAGCCTTCGGGGAGTGCTAACAATTCTTTGACCAAAGCTTGTGCTTTGTCCATCACAGCAATGAATTCTTTGCTGCGGTGAGAAATCTCAATCAAGGACAAGCCGAGACCTTGAAAATCAACAATGGCTTCGCTTGCTTTTTTTAAAACTTCTTGAGGCAATACTGAGGGGCCTGCACTAAAATTATGTTTTTTCATTGGGAAAAGTTGTCTGAGTTATTTTTACAATAAACGAAACGCAAATTTCGGCAATTAAATTCATTTTACCATCTTAAAACGGCTAAATTATTCACTACAATGTTAACAAAAATTGAAGCGTATCCACACCATCGGCATAGTCCCAAAGGGAAGGAGCCTGTGTTTTTCCAAGCGGGATGCTTCCTGCAACGTCAATGTCGGTTGTAATGCATTGAATATTAGCACGTTCCTGCTCTAAGGTGACGAGCAAAGAATCTAGGTCCTCGTAATATTCATAAAAGAGCGAGGAAATCGGTGATGCAAAACTGCTGTCTTCTTTGAGCATTAAAAAACCATTCTCCCGAATGTCAAAAAGACTCATCAAATAGACCGCTTTGTTGTATTCGTAATTGTTGGCATAGCGTTCATAATTTATAATGTCTTTGTGTTTGAAGACAGCTTTGAAAATCCTGTTCAAATCAAAGCCTTTGGGGAGGTATATTTTCGAAATACTCCTGCATCCCAAGCCAAAATAACGAAAGATGTCATCGCTCATGCGTTCCAAAGTTTTTGAATCTTCGTCTCCAGAGAGAATTGCAACGGTATTTCTGTTTTGGCGAATGATGTGTGGGTGTTTGCCAAAATAATAATCAAAATAACGCGCGGTGTTGTCGCTTCCGGTGGCAATCACAGCGTCAAAATCCGACAATTCCCCTTCTGTAAACGTAATTTTACCTTTGAATTCTGGAAGTATGTATTGCAAGTATTTTCCTAGCATCGGAAGGAAATTCTTGTCGTTGGAGGACAGTTTTGCGAGCAGGGAATGTCCAGATATCAGCACACTTAAAAAATCGTGAAACCCTACCATTGGAATGTTTCCGGCCATGATGACCGCAATGGTTTTGGGGATGTCTTGCTCAAACGTATAAGAGGAGGTCCATTTGTCAAGGTTTTCAGGGCGCAAGGCTTGGCTCCAGCTCTCGACAGCAAACAATACATTGTCTTTGGTAAACCATCCGTTGGATTCTTGTGCCCTGTCAATTTGCATTTGGAAAGCGTCAAAAAACAAATCGTTGTGAGGGATGTTTTCCTTTCGGAGAATTTCCTTTCTTGAAAATTGGCTTAAAAAAGCTCCTAAGGCAACAAAAGCGTCTTTTCTCTGCTGTAATGGCATGCGTAGTTTCATTTAAATCCCTGCAAAAATAAGGAAACTTAAGAGAATTGTTTTAAGAGGAGGTTTATATTTTTATTTGAAGAGGAAACGATTGTAAGGATATTTGTGTATTTTGCCTTGGTTCTTCTTGATGCAACTGACAAGTGTTTACAGGCACTTTGAAAACAGCTTGCCAATCAGTGAAACCAAACCAATGACCCTTCTAAACCTCGCTTTATGAATTTTTATTCTTGTAGGAAATCTATTTTGTGGATATTCTTTTTGACGCTTTTGACCATTTCTTTTGCTCCTGTACACTCTCAAATTAACGTTCAAGAGATTGCTGAAAAATCGATTGGAGGGATGTCCAAAGAGACCGATGCTTATATTGAACAATTAGTAAAGGAGCTTAGTCTAACAGAAAAAGTGGCCCTGTGCCACGCACAATCAAAATTCAGCACCAAAGGAGTTCCGCGTCTTGGCATTCCAGAAATTTGGATGGCAGATGGTCCTCACGGCGTGCGTGCTGAGATGAGTTGGGATTCTTGGAATTATGCCCAATGGGCCAACGATTCCATCACAGCTTTTCCAGCATTGACTTGCTTGGCAGCTTCTTTCGATCCTCAGTTGTCAAACGAATACGGTCTTAGTTTGGGAGAAGAAGCGCGTTACCGAGAAAAAGATGTTTTGTTGGGGCCGGGCGTCAATATTTATCGAACCCCCATGAACGGAAGGAATTTTGAATATTTAGGTGAAGATCCTTTTTTGGCTTCTAAGATGGTGGTTCCCTACATTCAGGGAGTCCAAAAAAATGGGGTCGCAGCATGTGTCAAACATTTTGCGTTGAACAACCAAGAGCATTGGAGAGATATCATCAATGTAGAAGTAAATGATCGTGCTTTGTACGAGATCTACTTGCCGGCTTTCAAAGCTGCTGTAATGGAAGCTGGTGTTTGGTCAATCATGGGTGCCTACAATAAATTTCGTGGCCAATACGCCTGTCACAATGAGCTTCTTTTGAATAAAATTTTAAAAATCGACTGGGGCTTTGACGGGGTTGTAATCAGCGATTGGAGCGCTGTCCACAGTACCCTCGAGGCTGCTTTGTATGGCTTGGACTTGGAGATGGGAACGGGTACCGATGGTTTGGGCACAACGACCGACAACCATTATGAACAGTATTATTTGGCCAAGCCTTTTCTGAAAGCGCTCAAAAGTGGTGAAATAGCAACCGCTCATGTAGACGACAAAGTTCGAAGAATTTTGCGTTTGATGCTTCGTACAAATCTCAATCCGCACAAACCCCTTGGAAGCCTGAATACCAAAGAACACCAGAGAGTCGCGCGCAAAGTAGGAACGCAAGGAATGGTTTTGTTGAAAAATAAAAATAATTTTTTTCCAATACAAGATCAGAAAAACACCGTCATCGCTGTCATCGGTGAAAATGCGACCCGTAATATGACTGCTGGAGGAGGCTCTTCAGAATTGAAGCCGCAGTTTGAAATCAGCCCTTTGGAAGGTCTCAAACAACGCTATAAAAATGCGACTGTAATTCACACCATGGGTTTTGAATCCGGACCGTCTGTGTACGACCAAGTGATTCCTGGAAGATTGGACGCCGACTCCTTGAGGCTAAAAGCCATTGCATTTGCAAAAAAAGCAGATGTGGTTTTGTTTGTAGGAGGGTTAAACAAAAGCCACCACCAAGATTCAGAAGGAGATGACAGGTTGCAATTTGAACTGCCGTTTGGGCAGGAAACGTTGTTGAACAAAATCCATCAAGTGAACAAAAATTTAGGCATGCTTTTGCTAACAGGGAATGCTGTTGAGATGCCGTGGTTGAAGAACGTGAACGGACTGCTTCAAACTTGGTACCTAGGAAGTATGTCAGGACATGCCATCGCAGATGTTGTGAGTGGAGCTGTCAATCCGTCGGGGAAGTTGCCGTTTTCCTTTCCAAAAAAACTAAAGGACAACGCCGCCCATTATTTTGGTGACGAATCTTATCCAGGTGATGGGGTAAATCAGTATTACAAAGAAGATATTTTGGTCGGGTATCGATGGCACGACACAAAAAAAATCAAGCCGCTCTATGCCTTTGGTCATGGATTGTCATACACAAACTTTAAAATAACCAATGTCAAAACAGACAAGCAAATGTATTCTCCAGCAGACACCCTTGCCATCTCTTGTGTGGTGAAAAATACGGGGTCTCGTGATGGGGCAGAGGTGGTGCAGGTTTATATAGGAAAACCCGACTCCAAAGTAAAAAGAGCTTTGAAGGAATTGAAGGGATTTGAAAAAGTGGTGGTGCCTAAAGGGACTTCGAAAAAAATTAGCATAGATATCCCAATAAATACCTTGGCTTTTTACGATGAAAGTCGCTCTGAATGGAACCTCGAAAGAGGAACCTACGTGCTTTTTGTAGGAAACGCATCTGACAACATTTCAAAAGAAACCAAAATCTTCGTTGAGTGATTTTTATGGGTAGAACGATGAGTGGTATTGAGAAATTGGAACCGTAGATTCATTTCTTTAAAAGTGTGCTGTTGGTTTGTTTTTCTAAAGAATTGAAATCACATCCAAATGAATTTATTGACAGTTTCCACTATTTTAAAAAGACTTTGCTATTAACAAAAAAAGGGGGGTAAAAATATTCTTCGTACATTTATAGTGTTTTTGCGCTTTTCAATACTGTGCAAATTTTTGAATGATAATTGCAAGTTATCTTGCCTTTTAATTTTTTATATGAAAACACAAAAAAACCTTATTTTATTCTTGCCAATACTGTTGTTTGTCTTTTCGAGCTGTACTCAAACGGTTTCTGATAAATTACCGAAAGAAGACGATGATTTGTCGATGGTCGCGGTCATGAACCTCTTGACAAGTCAATTTGACAACAGTGGCAATTTGAGACAAGATGAAAACCCGGTGGGAAACATTGTTTTTGATTTTTGCTTTAATTTTGTCTACCCTCTGGAACTTTCTTACAGCAATGGAAACACCAAAGAAGTTCAAAGTTTAGAAAATTTGGTTTTTGTATTGATTACCGACAGTTCTGAAGAACAGTCTGTAAACGGCATTGTATTTCCTTTTTCTGTAGAAGTCTTTAATTCCCAAAGCGCTGCTATTGAAGTCGTTTCCATCCAAGATGTTGATGAATTTGAAAGTCTGGTTGAAAATTGTGATTTTGAAAACGATCTCTTTTGCATTGAAATTTACGCACCCGTATGTGTTAAGGTTTCGGATCCGGCAGGAGATGCATTTGTCATTACCTATCCAAACACTTGCTATGCAGGATTGGACGGATTTACGGAAGAAGACTTTATTGAGGATTGCAAAGAAGGAACCAATAAAGGAGATCTTTTTGAAAGGAAGTGTTTTGAATTGGATTTCCCATTGACCATCAAAACCGGAAGTGGCAAGTCCATTACATTGGAATCTGAGTTAGAATTAGAAAAAACGGTTTACCAGCTGTACCATTGGGAATACCAGTTTCCGATATCGATCACAAAAGAAGACGGTTCCGAACAAATTCTTGAAAGTACAGAAAGTTTGAATGCTCTTTTGGAGGAATGCTATGGTGATTATTGGAAAACGGATTGCATGTGCACAAAAGAGTACAATCCTACCTGCACTCAAATCACCGACCCACTTAACCCAAAGAACACTTACATTGAGATGTTTTCAAATCCTTGCGAGGCTATTTGCGCAGGATTTGAAGAAGAAGACTTTGTCAAATGTCCATCGACAGATGTGGAAGAAAATTACAAACTTTGGGAGTCTTCACAAATAAAGTCCTACAGTTTTGATTTGATGGTGAGTTGTTATTGTACAATTCAAGAGCCTTACCAAATACGAGTGATCAACGGAAAAGTTGAGCAAATTAAAGGCAACGATGCTTGGGGCAGTGAAGGTATCCCGACTACGGTGGACGCATTGTTTGACACAATTCTCAAAAAACTAAGACAAAAACCTTTCCAATACAAACTCGAATTCGATTCCGAATACGGGTATCCTTCGGATATTTCTTTTGACATGGTAGAAATGATTGCCGATGAAGAAATAGGGTACAGCATCTCTAATTTTAAGATTTTATAGCGGTCACTAAATGCACACACTGCGATTCAAAACAAGTCTTTTGAACCCCCTTCTTTTCTGTTTTTTTAAGTTGACAAGAGTTCTCTTGTTTCTGTGTTTTTACTTTAATAAAAAGATCAATACACAACTGTGTTTGTAAGATCATTGACACTCTTTTCTCATCAATGAATCCTTTGCAATAATCTAGGGTACTTGTTGCAAATCCGATTGAGGCAATGGCAGGAAATGAATTGGAACGGGTTTTCACCAATAAAGAACAAATGAGCTCTTTTTAAAAACTTTTCACAAACGCTTTCATCAGGTTTGCATAACCTTCAAAAGAAGTGAGCGGAAGGGTTTCAAAGCGGTCGTATACGTCGTGGTAAGCAGCAATCCCTCCCAAAGTATAACTGTAAAAGCAGGGAACCTCAAAAGCATTAAAAGCACAGTGGTCACTATTGCACGCAGGACCACGTGGTTTGATTGCTTTTATGTATCCTTGTTTTTGATTGAGTGCCTGCAGTGTCTTGAATTGATTGGGGTAGGCTGTCGCATTGACTACTTGAATGCCTTTACTTCCTGTGCCTGCCAAATCAAAATTCAAAAGAAATTTGATGTTTTTAAGAGCGAAAGGAGGGTGGTCAACAAAATACTTTGATCCTAGAAGCCCGAGTTCTTCGGCACCAAATGCGACAAATACCAACGAGTACTTGGGCCGATTTTCACTTTTTGAAAAGTGCTTGACAAGTTGCAGTAACAAAGCAACTCCACTTGCATTGTCATTGGCTCCTGGGAAATAGGTGTTTTTTCCCATGCGCCCTAGATGGTCGTAATGGGCAGAGATGACAAGCAAAGAGTCGGAAGCAATAGTCCCTTTCAGAAAGCCCATGACATTTTGAGAAATTGTCTTTTTTCTGAACCGGCTTTTGCAGTGAATGGACACCTGTTGTATTCTTTTGATTTCTACTTGTTTTCCAATGGTGAAAGAGGGTTTTTCGCTTTGAATTGTGCTGCTGTGCCAGGTAAGCTTTCTTGGTGAAAAAATCAGTGTAGCAGCAGCAGGATGTGTATCGGAATACCTGAGGTACCGCACGATTTCTAAGATTTTAGCATGGGCTTGTTTGGACTGTGTCTCCAAGTCGTAGAGATCCACCAATATGACCTTGTCTTTGGATTTTTTGAGTTTTTGAACAAAAACATTTTTGTCCAACAAATCCGATGTTTCCATAACAACACAGTCATAGATGCCTTTGAGTGAAGGGCTGCTCGGATCGATCAAATAGTCTTTTCCGGGCACCAAAGTTTTGCCGTCTATTTTCAAATCCAAGGCTCCTGGTTGTGTGTTGACGCTGATGGGAAAGCTTTGCAAGTAGCTACTTCCAAACTTTTGAAGTCCCCTCTTTTTAAATTCTTTTGCAAGGTATTCCGCAGCTTTTTTGTGGCCATTTTTCACATAAGCCCTTCCGTGCATTTCGGGAGCGCTCAAATCTTGAATCACCTTCCTTGCGTACTCCAATTGCCCAAAAACAGGCAAGTGAATGAACAACCCAATGAGGGTAAAGAAAAAGAAAAGAGATGTTGTGGAGCGATACATGTAATGAAAATTTTTATCAAAAATAATCTTTTTGTTTTTGTATTTTGCCAAACGATGAACGCTAAAAAAAAACCTTTGGGAATATCCGCTTTGGTTTCCCAACAAAAAAAGCAAGGAGCACTTGCAAATCCAATCAATTTGGAGGCGCAAGTAAATGCGGGTAGGAACCACAGTAAAAACGGGAAAAGAAAGTCCGAATCGGGGAAGGAAAGTAAGGAGTGAAGGCTTAGCGTTCGTATAGCAGAGCCGTATCTAATAAGGCCATTCCTGCACACAATCTCGCTTCAGTTTTTTCAGTTCCATAAGCCTCCACTTTCAATAGGTATAGGCTGCCGTTTGTGTTTGGAAAATAACTTTGAATAGTCTGAAAGTCAAAACCCAGACGCTTGTACTTTGAATGGATGCTGTACCCTTTTTTTTCGCCCAAGCGAACGTGTTTTGATTGCAGCACCTCGCCGTTTTCTTTTTGAAGAACTTCGCCTTCAATTGTTTTTACAAACAACGTATCCAAAGTGGTGTTTTTGGTGTAGTGTCCGATTTCTATGATGTAAGTGTCTGTGAGTTCTTTTGTAGTGTCAGCACAATAGAAGCGAGTGGAAGAACTGTCGATAAAAAATTCTTTTTTCCAATTGGAGGGAATCGAGATCTCAAAGCGTTTGTGAGGGTCTTTGATGTTCTTTTGAGCTTGTTCTTGCCGAGTGCTTTTACAAGACTCGAAAAGTGCCTTTTGTAAGCTGGCTTGTTGACAACTTACCAAAAGGAGTGAAAAAGAAAAGAAAGACAGAAGACAATACAGGAAAAGAGAAAGCAATTTTCGCATGGGATTTCCTTTTTTAACGTTTTATTTTGAGTAAATTTATCAAACATACTAAAAAGGATTGAGATGAAAGCATTGGTAATTTCAGGAGGAGGAAGCAAAGGTGCGTTTGCGGGAGGTGTAGCTGAGTATCTGATTTGTGAACAACACAAAAAATATGACATTTATATTGGTACATCTACGGGCAGTCTTTTGATTTCCCACCTCGCTTTGGGAAAAACCCAAGAATTGAAAGCACTGTATACCGGCGTCAATCAAAAAACCATTTTTAGCAATGATCCATTTCGCATCAAGAAAGTACACGGCGAAAAAGTGGTCACAATCAATCACTTTCATGTGTTGTGGAATTTTATTCGCAAACGAAAGACTTTTGGAGAAAGTTACAATTTGAGAAAACTGATTCGCAATAACATTCGGGAAAGTTATTTCAAGCAGTTGCAAGATTCTGACATGGATCTTGTGGTAACCGTCTCCAACTTGACCTTGAATGAGATTGAGTACAAGTCGATCAACGATTGGTCATATGTCGAATTTTGTGATTGGATTTGGGCTTCTTGCAATTACGTTCCTTTTATGAGTTTGTATGAAAAGGACAATTGCCAATACGCCGATGGCGGTTTCGGTTGTTTGGTTCCCATTCGTGAAGCCATTCGGAGGGGAGCTACCGAGGTAGATGTTATTATTTTAGACACAGAAGTGACGCATTACAACCGGCTCCCGGTAAAAAACCCTTTTTCACTGATTTCTCATATTTTTGATTTCACCTTGGAACATGTAGAAAAGCACAATGTGACCATAGGAAAATTGGCTGCGAAGAACAAGGGTGTTTCTTTAAACATGTTCTATACGCCTTCTGTATTGACCACAAATTCCTTGATTTTTGACCAAAAAAAAATGACGGCTTGGTGGCAAGAAGGCTTTGAGTATGCGGCAAAAAAATTTCACGAACAAACGGACCCTGTTCGATTTGATAACTGAGAATCGGGTGCAATGAATTCGGCAAAGGTTAAAATTGTATTTAACATTAAATTATAGGGCAATTTTACCAAGTATTTCTATTTTTACAATCAAAAATATCCCTGCCAATGCGTTTTCAGAAAAAGATTTGTTTGTTTTTTTTATCGGTTGCTTCTTTTTCAAATGCGCAACAATCTTTGAAAAACACCCATGTTCCCAATACAACAATTACTGAAAAAACCTTTGACCTTCACCGCACTCAGTTGAAAATCCGCTTTGACTTTTCGGAAAAACACCTCTATGGCGAAGCGGTTCTTTCAGCAAGTCCTCATTTTTACAAAGCCCAACACATTGTTTTGGACGCCAAAAATATAACGGTCCAAAAAGTAAGTAGTTTGGACAAGATACTTGACTACCATTACGACGGAGAGCAAATACACATCGACTTGCACAAGACTTACCATCGAGAAGACACCTTACAGCTCACGGTTTCTTACAATGTCAAATCTCAAAAAACATTCAAAAAGTTAAATGAACTCGGAAGTAAAATTCCAGCTTTGAATTTTGTCAATCCTTTAGCGAATCAAAAAGAAATTCCCACGCAAATATGGACACAAAGCATTGCAGACGCAAAGGGTTTTTGGTTTCCGACACTGAACAGTCCCAGCCAAAAAAACCTTCAGGAAATATTTCTGACTGTCCCGAATTTGTTGACAACTCTTTCCAACGGGACATTGGTTGCTAAAACAGTACTTCCCAATGGGGAGCGCCAAGACCATTGGAGGTTGGACCGCAAAAATGCTCCCCATTTGTTTTTTATAGTGGTTGGAGAATTTGCAGTGGTCAAAGAGACATGGAGAGGCAAAGACATCAACTACTACGTAGATAAAAGCAAGGAAGGCTTAGCAAAACAAGTTTTCGGAAACACACCTCAAATGATGCAATTCTTCTCTGAAATTTTGGGAATTGATTTTGTTTGGGATCAATACAGTCAAGTGGTTGTTCACAATCTTATAGAAGATGCGAAGGCGTATACATCGGTTTCTGTATTTTCAGATGCCTCCTACCAATCTGAAGGTGATTTGGTGGATGGCAATTTGTGGGAGCCTGTCATTGCAAACCGCTTATTTCAGCAATGGTTCGGTAGTTTTGTAGGTCCTAAAAGTTGGAGCGAAATGTCTTGGAACGAAGGTTTTGGAGAATACGCAGCGTATTTGTGGATGAAACAGAAACACGGACAAAACGCAGCAGATGCATACTTGCAAAAGATAGCTGCTCTTTACAGGTCGAGTGCAAACACGCAACAAAGTTTGGTGGAGCAAAATTCCGACAGCCAACTATTTTTGAAAGAGGGAAGACAAGAAAAAGGGGCTTTGGTATTTCACATGCTAAAAGACCTGCTCGGAGACAAAGCTTTTTTCAAAGGATTGCAGCAGTATCTAAAGACACATGCCTATGCTGCTGCTGAAACGGCGCAATTGCGAATGGCATTTGAAGACGTATCTGGAAGGGCACTCGGTTGGTTCTTCGATCAATGGTTTTTCAAAGGAGGACATCCCGTGGTACATGTCACTTACGATTACAATTTGTTGGAAAAAACAGTGACGGTCAATTTGAGACAGCAAGGCGAAGTGTTTTATTTTCCCTTGGAGATCGTGCTGCATGAGAACGGGCTCAAAACAGTGCAGCAGGTATTTGTCAAAGAAGAAGAAAGTTCTTTTACCTTTGCTTACAACAAAACCCCTGAATGGGTACAAGTCAATACTGATCATGTAGTGTTGGGTGATTTTATCGAAAACAAAACTCAGAGAACCTACATGTACCAGTACAAGCATGCAACCCATATTGCAGATCGCAAAGAGGCTTTGCTTGCCCTCTCCAAACACCAAGAGGACAAAGAAGTCTTCAAACTTCTTGTTTCGGCACTTGACGATGCTTATGCACCCTTGCAAATCATCGCACTGGAACAGATTGATCTCAGCTACAAATACTCAAAGCGACAGGTCATCAAAAAAATTGAATCCCTTGCTAAAAACAGTCAAAACAATGCTGTAAAAGCAGCAGCTATCAAGGTGTTGGGGAAATTGGTGTATTTTGATTACCAATATTTCTTTGAAAAATCTGTAGACAGTCCGTCCAATGCGGTCAAAGCAAGTGCCTTAGAGGCATTGTATTACTTGGATACAAAATCAGCCATGGACAAAGCAAAATTCCTCCCCTCAAGTGTCAAAGAGTCCATCGCAATTCCACTGACCAAATTGTATATAGAGGCCAAAGAAGCATCTGAAATGGCATTTGTCGCCAACTACATCGTACAAGGTTTGTACCTAAGCAATAACAATAAAACCAAGGAACTCTACAAAAATGCGTTTGAATGGGTGGCGGCATCAAACAATGTGAAAGCAATAACGAATTTGGCCAATGACCTTGTTGTCAAAGGACAAGAATTCCGTAGCTACAACTTTCATTTAGAGGCGATTCGCATGCTCAGAGAAATCGCCTACGAGCAGGAAAGAAGTCAGAATTCCCGTCAAAAAGAATTGATGGCAATTGCAAACAGCGCATTGTCACAATTGATTGAATAAACCGAAGGCTTGACAAGGAAGTCGACGAGATGTTTTGGAAGAGACAAACAGCGGAGTTCTAAATGGTTTGTTTGTTGGGTGTATAGGCTTCAAAAGTTCCATCTGCATAAAACACAAGAACTTTTTCAATCCCTACGCCCTTTGAAAAAGAAGCGGAGACTGAGGCTGAGGTCGTTTGTGCCGAAGCTAGCAATTCCAATTCGGAGGTTTTTTGACTCAATTGGTTCTTTGTTTTTGGGCTAGGGGACTGCGTGCTAAGATTGCTTTTTGGAAAAATGCCCAATCCTTTTAAAAGCCACTGCAAATCAACCTCATTGTATGTTTCTGTTATTTTCAACACAAAATCCAAACTAGGTTTGTTTCTTCCAGATGCGATGTGGGAGATACTAGACCTCGGAACTTCAATAGATTCCGCAAATGAAGCTGCAGACAAGCTGTAGTAATCCATGATTTTTTTTAGTCTTGTTGCAAAAGCTTGATTGTTTAACATTGTAACAAATTTAAGTGTTCACAAATGTAGTTTTTTTTTGTTCACTGGACAAATTTCTTTGCAAAGACTTGGTGTATTATTAAATTAAAACTTTATACTACATAACTTAATGTATTCTTTTTTAATATTTTAACATATAAAAGTACCTAAGCTGTTGTCTTTTCTCACCTAAGCAACAAGAGAATTGAAAATTGAAGGAAACGGAAGCGAGATTTGTTTACATACATAGACCTAAAGACTCTGCAAGATAGTTACATTTGTAAACACAAGATTATTTACATTTGTAATATGAAAAAATTACCCTTGTCACTTTTAGAAAACTGGTATGCGAATCATTTTGAAAAAGCGCTTTTTGGACGCCGCATTCCTTATGATACGATTGCTCCTTTGATAAACGCGATGGACAACACGTTGTTTTCGACCAAACAAGTAGGAAGTTCCGAAAAAAACATCCCCATCTATTCTGTTCAAATTGGCAATGGACCGCGAAAGATTTTGCTATGGTCTCAAATGCATGGCAACGAAAGTACAGGGACCAAGGCGCTGTTTGACTTGTTTAAGTTTCTAGACCATCCTGAAAATTTAGACCACATAAAAACAGCCATTCTAAACAAGTGCAGCCTTGTTTTTGTACCCATACTAAATCCTGATGGTGCCGATGCCTATACGCGTGTAAATGCCAATGGAGTTGATTTGAACAGAGATGCCGTGGCATTGATTGCTAAGGAAAGTAAGATTTTGCGTAATTTGTTGGACACTTTCAATCCTGAATTTTGTTTCAACCTACACGACCAACGAACCATATTCAACGTAGAAGGTACCAAAAACCCTGCTGCTGTCTCTTTTTTAGCACCTTCTGAAGACTCAAACCGAACTTTGACCAAGGGACGTACAGAAACCATGAGTGTAATCAGTTCAATGAATGCATTCTTATCTGAGCTCATTCCGAATCACATCGGTCGTTACACGGATGAATTTTACCCCACTGCCACCGGGGACAATTTTCAAAAAATGGGCCACAACACTATTTTAATTGAAGCGGGTCATTATTACGACGACTATGACCGAGAATTGGTGCGAAAATTTAATTTTTACGCCATCTTGCAAGGTCTTTATTTCTTGAGCGAAACGAATAATTTCTCCAATTACGCACCTTATTTTGGCATTCCCAATAATGCGAGTGATTGTTTCGACATCATTTGTAGAAATGTACTGACAGAAGAAGGAGCAGTATTAGATATTGCTTTTCAGTACGATTATATAGTCAAAAACAAGCAAGTGCATTTGGAGAAAAAAGAAGCCGCAAGAGGTGACCTTTCTGCCAACATCGGCCACAAAGAACTGGACTTGAAAAAACAACCTTTAAAAAACACACTTTTTTGAATATTTCGTAACATAAATCTATTTTTGGTAAAAATATTTTAGTAATTTTGTATTTATACGTTTTATCTGATAATTAATTAGCTATGAAAAAATACAATTTAGATGAAGTTGATCACCAAATTTTAGACATGTTGATTGACAACGCACGAACTCCTTTCACAGACATTGCAAAAAAATTATTGGTTTCTGCTGGAACCATTCATGTTCGTGTCAAGAAAATGGAAGAGGAGGGAATTATCAAAGGATCCACGCTCACTTTAGATTACGAAAAAATGGGCTATGCTTTTATCGCTCATATTGGAGTTTACTTGGAAAAAACATCCATGACCAAAGAAGTAATCAGCAGTTTGAGACTGATTCCAAATGTGACGGTTGCATACGTAACGGCTGGAAAGTTTAATATCTTTTGCAAGATTAGAGCCAAAGATACAGAAGATGCAAAAAACATCATTTTTAAAATTGATGACATCTCAGGGGTCAACAGAACTGAGACGATGATTTCATTAGAAGAAAGCATCAACGATAAGAAGAGAATGATGCACGCAATTTTTAGAGATTACTAAGCTCTATAACCACAAACAACAATTCATAAAACCTGACAAAAAGCTATTTTTTCAATGGCTTTTTGTTGTTGTAATACAGGTATTTACTACTTTGGTAGACTGCCTGAACCAAGCTGTCCATGTGTTGATTGATTGTTGGGTTTTTGTCTTTTATGTCCACAAGTTCGGCAGCGTTCAACCTGTACAGTCCTGTTTTATTTGTAGTCAGTGTTCTGGAAAAGCAAAAGTCATCTTCCAAAAGGTGAATTGCGGGTTCTCCAGAAACTTTTTTATAGAGAAAAGCCGCAGAACGAGTTTGCCCAGGCGCCAGCAAGTCTGTCCCTAACGTGTGGTTGGTGTGTGGAATTTTAGCGACACCGGCAGCGGTAGGAAACACATCAAGTAAGTTGCCGTATTTTTCAAAAACACCTGATTTTACATAGTTGGGTGCGTGGATAAAAAAGGGCACATGGTGTACACTCAAGCCCAATGCATACTCCTTTCGTTTCATGAAGTCAAAGGGGTTCATAGCGGTGTTGTGGTCTCCAAAAAACAAGAAAATTGTATTGTCGTAATAGCCTGATTTTTGTGCGCGTTTTAGAAAGACTTCAATGTTAAAATCCAAATACCTCAACGCGTTGAGTTGCGCGATGGATTTGAACCCTGACTTCTGAAATGCCTCTTGATCCAAAGTTTCTTCTGTCAGTGGACGGTAGCTTTCTTTTTGGTCAGGAACTGTAAAAGGCATGTGATTGGAAGCGGTTTGAATATAAGCCACAAAAGGCTTGTTCTCTGCGTGTTTTCTTGCAAGTTCTTTGTCGGACTCTTTGAACAATTCGTAATCGTCCATGCCCCATACATCGGCTCTTTTTTCAACCTCGTAGCTCCCTTCTTCAAAAAGCTCCAAATCGACAATGTTGGATTGGAGAAGTCCGCGAATGTTTGCCCAATTGGCACTGCCACCGATAAAGTACATTTTCTCATAACCTTCAAATTGGTCAAACAAAATCCGTTGGTCGATTACCAAAGGATTTCGAGAAGCGGTTTTGACCCTGTCGATGTCTGGCAAACCTGTAATACTTGCAAACACACTGCCCGCAGTTCCTGCTTTGTGTACGAAAAAATTCGTAAAATGGGCACTCTTTTCAGTCAAACTGTCCATGACAGGAGTACTTTTGAGGGGGTTTCCATAAGCACTCATTCCGGCGGCTCCAACCGATTCCATCATGACAAAAACCACGTTGGGCTTGACGGCATGGGCATTTGAAAACGAAACGGTTCTCGTATACGAAAGCGGGTTCTTTGAAAGATTTAAAAAACGTGCAACTGCTGGATAGGTCTCTCTTGTGGCTTTTTCGTCAAATCCCGTATTTCGAAACGCAAAACTGTCAAAAAAATACAGAATGGGATTCAAAGCAAATTGATTGACGGAATTTTGTTTTGAAAAAAAAGCTTGACTCCATCGCAAAGGGTAGTGGGAAAAACTGTTGTAAACACCAAAAGACAGGGAAAGAAACAGCGCAATTCCAAACACAATCTTCTTTCTTTTTGTAAGTTCCCCTGTCTTATCTGTCAACTTAGTATAAGCGTATGCATTGATTTTATAAATCCCAAACAAAAACACCAACAACAAAAGCCCTCCTTCAACGATTGGATAGCTTTCTAACAAAACCTGACTGGAAATAAGGATGTCGTCAAAAAATCGGAGGGAAGTAGCATCGAGTCGTATGTCTAGATAATTGTAATAGCCGTAGTCAAAAAGATAAAACAACGTCACAACTAAATAGACCGTTACCACATAAAAACTGCTGAGTTTTTTATAAAAAGAACGTTGGAAGAATTTCGTGTTCACAATCAGCATAAAAAGTGCCAATGGAAAAAATAAGAGAACTGCCAATTTGATGTCAAATCGAATCCCAATCAAAAAAGCATCGCTTAGCAGTTTGCCAGAAACATTTTCTGTGTGCGCAAAAAAATGGTAAAAAACAGTGCGATTGAGTAGGGCATAAACAAAAACGGTTAGGATTTGAAACCCTAAATATTGGATGTAATTTGGAATTTTTTTGTTCATTTTTTGTTTTTTTTGCTGAGTGTGTTAAATCGGGGTCAAATTTACAACAAATTACCAAACAGACACAGCGCTTGTTTGATTTCCTGTGATCACTTCACAGTCCAAATAAAAAAATATAGGATTGCTTAAATTGTCCCAATTGTTTTATCTTTACCTACTTTTAAAGACACGCTCGTATCAAGATGGATGTACACATAGAAAACCCGCTTAAAATATACAATTCCTTAAGCAAACAAAAAGAAATTTTCACTCCGCTAAACGAAGGTTCCGTTGGTATGTATGTGTGTGGGCCTACGGTTTACAGCAATGTTCATTTGGGAAACGTCCGAACTTTTGTATCCTTTGACACGGTGTTTCGCTACTTGAAATTTTTGGGTTACAAAGTGCGCTATGTAAGAAACATTACCGATGTCGGGCATTTGGAAAACGATGCGGATACTGGAGAAGATCGCATTGCAAAAAAGGCGCGTTTGGAACAGTTAGAACCGATGGAAGTGGTGCAGCGCTATACCGTTGATTTTCACGAAATCCTTCAAAAATTCAACAACCTACCTCCGAGCATTGAGCCCACAGCTACCGGACATATCCTTGAACAAATTGAACTGATCAAAGGCATTGAAGACAAAGGCTTTGCCTACACGGTCAACGGCTCTGTGTATTTTGACGTATTGAAATACAACAAAACAGCGCATTACGGCATTTTATCTGGAAGAGATATCGAAGATTCCGTTCACAACACAAGGGCTTTGGACGGACAATCTGAAAAGAAAAACCCCCAAGATTTTGCACTTTGGAAAAAAGCAAGTCCAGAACACATCATGCGCTGGCCTTCTCCTTGGAGTGACGGTTTTCCTGGTTGGCACTTGGAATGTACTGCGATG
>DLQL01000083.1 GCA_002477565.1 Flavobacteriaceae bacterium UBA7433 | reverse complement strand
ACCATAGAAGTGGTTTGTTTCACAACGTTTACCTTTGCCAAAAATTTCCCCGCTTCACTGACCAAGAATTTTCCAGGTTCAAACATCAAAGTCAGGTCTTTTCCATAAGCTTTGCAAAAGGTGTTGAAACGCTTCGTCAAAACTTTTCCGAGTTCCTCAATATCCGTAGCAGCAGCTCCTTCGTAATAGGGAACTTTAAAGCCGCTGCCCAAATCGATGAATTCCAAATCTTTAAAATCTTTGGCCACATCAAACAAGAGGTCTGCAGCAGAAGAAAATACGTTGATGTCCAAAATATCCGACCCAGTGTGCATGTGAACACCGTTGATGGTCATGTTGGTGTTTTCTACAATTCTCAAAATGTGCGGTACCTGGTGAATGGAGATTCCAAATTTCGAATCGATGTGTCCCACAGATATTTTTGTGTTTCCACCCGCCATGATGTGTGGATTGATCCGAATGCAAACAGGAATGTCAGGGTAGTGGTGTCCAAATTGTTCCAAGATTGACAAATTGTCAATGTTGATTTTAACACCCATTTGCGCTACTTTTTCAATTTCTTCCAAAGACACGCCATTGGGGGTGTAAATGATGTCTTGAGGCGCAAAGCCTGCTTTTAGTCCCGTCGCTACTTCTTGTATGGAAACAGTGTCCAATCCTGCATCCAAACTTTTGAAAAGTTTTAAAACAGAGAGGTTGGACAAGGCTTTGGTTGCAAAGTGCACTTTGAGATTGGCAACCCCAGAAAAGGCATTGCAAATCCGTTCGTATTGCGAAATGATTTTAGCGGCATCGTATACGTAAAGGGGACTTCCGTATTTTTTAGCCAAGGATTGTAAAACTGTTGTTTCCATTAGATATTTCTTTTTGCTGTTAGGTGTGCGATGTTGGTGATGACTTCGGTTGCTTTGACCATGGATTCAAGCGGAACGTATTCGTATTTGCCGTGAAAATGATGTCCTCCTGCAAAAATGTTTGGGCAAGGCAGTCCTTTAAAGGACAGCTGAGAGCCGTCTGTTCCTCCACGTATGGCTTTGATCAAAGGACGAACGCCTGCTTGTTCCATCGCTTCTTTGGCAATGTCGACAATGTGCATGACGGGTTCGATCTTTTCCTTCATGTTAAAGTATTGGTCTTTTAGTTCGACGTTTACGATTGAAGCGCCGTATTTTTTGTTCAGATGGGTTGCAATTTGGATCAGTGCCGCCTTCCGTTTTTCAAATTCCTCATAGTCGTGGTCTCTGACAATGTATTCCAATACGGTTTCTTCAATCCCTCCTTTGCTACTGTGAAGGTGGTAAAACCCTTCCAGACCTTCCGTTTTTTCAGGAACGTCAGCCGGAGGCAGTTTGGAAGCGAATTCATTTCCTATCAAGATGGAGTTGACCATTTTGTTTTTGGCATATCCTGGATGCACACTTTTTCCTTTGATCACAATTTTGGCACTTGCCGCGTTGAAATTTTCGTATTCCAATTCGCCAATTTCACTTCCGTCCATCGTGTATGCCCACTCGGCGCCAAACTTGTTTACGTCAAAAAGATGCGCTCCTTTGCCGACTTCCTCATCGGGAGTAAAACAAATGCGGATTTTTCCATGCGGAATTTCTGGGTGTTCTATCAGGTGCTCCATGGCAGAAACAATCTCTGTAATGCCTGCTTTGTCATCTGCGCCGAGCAGCGTAGTGCCGTCAGTTGTAATTAAGGTCTGTCCTTTGTAAAGCAACAAGTCTTCAAAATAATCAGGAGACAACACGATGTTTTGCGCCCGGTTTAAAACGAGTGCTTTGCCGTCGTAATTTCGATGGATTTGTGGGCGTACGTCTGTTCCTGAAAAATCGGGACTGGTGTCCATATGGGCTACAAAGCCGATGGTGGGCACTTCTTTTGAGACATTGCTAGGCAACGTTGCCATGACATAACAATTTTTGTCCAATTCCACTTCTTGCATCCCGATGTTTTCGAGTTCTGCTACCAAAATACGCGCCAAATCCCATTGCTTTTTAGTACTTGGAAAAGCAGGGTTGTTCGGGTCAGACTGGGTGTCGACTTGCACGTATTTGAGAAAACGATCTAGGATGCGTTGCATGTTGTTCTTGATAATTTGCTCAAAAATAAGTTTTCCACTAGAACTGACAATAGGCTGTGAGTAAATAAAACTCTTTTTGTGGATTTTGATGAGAATTAAACAGCTGAGAAGGGTGTTTTAGAACTTGTTGCTACTGAGTTTTGGGATGCAAACAAACGAGCCGTTATTCTTTGCGCTAAAAAGAACCGGAAGACCTTGAAAACCAAAGGGCAAGAAGGGGGCTAAAAAAGATAGTTTTCCCTTCTGTATATTCCAAAATAAGTACTATATTTGCAGCCTTAAATAATTTAAAAGATCAATAATTATGAATCATTACGAAACTGTTTTCATTTTGAATCCCGTTTTATCTGATGTTCAGGTAAAGGAAGCAGTACAGAAGTTTGAGGACTATCTTGTTTCTAAAGGTGCCGAAATGATTTGGAAGGAAGATTGGGGACTAAAAAAATTAGCCTACCCAATCCAAAAGAAAAAAAGTGGTTTTTACCACTTGTTTGAGTACAACTTAGCTGGTGAAAACTTGGCTGCTTTTGAACTTGAGTTTAGAAGAGATGACAGCATCATGCGTTATTTGACTGTTCGTTTGGACAAACACGCTGCTGCTTGGGCTGAAAAGAGAAGAGAACGTGTTAAATCTGCTAAAAAATAAAGTATGGCGTCAATTGAACAACAAGCAAAAGGAGGAAAACAAGGAGAGGTAAGATACCTTACTCCATTGGATATCGACACGAAGAAAGAAGCAAAATACTGTAGATTTAAGAAAAATGGAATCAAGTACATTGATTACAAAGATGCAGACTATTTGATGTATTTGGTAAACGAGCAAGGTAAAATTTTACCGCGTCGTTTGACAGGGACCTCTTTGAAGTTTCAACGAAAAGTGTCCGTAGCGATCAAAAGAGCGCGTCACTTGGCACTAATGCCTTATGTTGGAGATTTATTAAAATAAAACAGATACGACATGGAAGTTATATTGAAAAAAGACGTAGAAAACTTAGGTTTTAAAGACGATATCGTAGCTGTAAAAAATGGATACGGAAGGAACTTTTTAATTCCTCAAGGACAGGCGGTTTTGGCAACAGGATCTGCCAAAAAAGTTTTGGCCGAAAACTTAAAACAACGTGCATACAAAGAAGAAAAGATTGTCAAAGAAGCTACAAAAATAGCTGAGGCAATCAAAGCATTGGAAATCAAAATCACAGCGAAAGTTGGAGAAGGTACCAAATTGTTTGGTTCCGTTTCAAACATTGATGTGGCTGAAGCCATTGCGAAATCAGGAACTGAGATCGATAAAAAATTCATCAAAGTAACAGGTGGATTGGTCAAAAGAACTGGTAAATACAACGCCTCTGTTCGTTTGCACAGAGACGTGGTTGCTGAAATCTCTTTCGAGATCGTAGGAGAATAATTCGGCACACCAAGCCTTATCAAATCCACCACTCTGCAGAGCTGGTGGATTTTTTATGGGGTGTGTTTTGCCAAAACCTCTTTGTTTTTTACATTTGAATATCAAGACAGCCCAGCACTATGAAATACAGACTTCTTACCAAAGAGCAATTTGAAGCCCTACACGAAGAATTTGCTCGTTTTTTAGCTTCTCAAAAAATTGACGTCCAAGAATGGACCGCCTTAAAAGCGGACAAACCTGAAATCGCGGAAGAAGAGATGCGTCTTTTTAGCGACCTCGTATGGGACGATGTGTTGAGCAACACTCCTTTTGTAGAGCATTATTCCAAAAACAGCATCAACCTGTTCAAGTGCAAACAAACCTTGATCGAACGCATCATGGTCAAAACATCCGATACGTCCATCGACTTTCTGTCAAAAGAGGGCATCGACTGGTTGTCAAAAAATGCTGGGCATGCGTGTTTGGAGTATTTTTATGCACACAAAGATTACTCAGAGGAACGCAATGTGGAAGTTTTTGATTTGATTGAAAAAGGGGCTGTCATCACCCAAGGCCATTTGTATGGGGCCTTGGCAGAAATCATTAAGAAATAAGAAGAATGGACCATTCCAAATTGATTGCGTATTTAGAAGCTTTTGTAACCGAAGAGCGCAAGGAAACCTTTCAAAAGGTACTTCAAAACCGTACCCGTCATTTTACCGTTATTTTGGAAGATTTGTATCAAAAACACAATACAAGTGCCATTACGAGGAGTTGTGATATTTTTGGTATCCAAGATTTGCACATCATTGAAAACAAATACCAGACCTATGTCTCCAACCAAGTCGGAAAAGGTTCCCAAAAATGGTTGACCTTTCACCGTTACAACCAAGAACTGCACAATACTCAAGCTTGTATCGATGCGGTACGTGCAAAAGGATACCAAATCATTGCAACCACCCCACACGAAACTTCTGAATTTGTAGGGAATTTTGATATCACCAAAAAGGCAGCTTTTGTTTTTGGTGTTGAAAAAGAAGGGGTTTCTGACATGGTCTTAGCGCAGGCAGATGCGCATCTCAAAGTGCCCATGTACGGATTTACAGAGAGCCTCAATGTATCCGTTGCCGCTGCCATTGTGCTGCAAAACGTTTCCTCACGATTGCGGGACACACCTGTTCCATGGCAACTTTCTGCCGATGAAAAACAAGCCGTCTATTTGCAATGGTTGCAAAAATCCATCAAGAGTATCGACAAAATTCTCAAACGCTATGAGGAGTAATAACAGCTCTTTCTCATTCGTTTCTTTAAAATCAAACAACGCTTACTTGTCTAACTTCAAACGCTCCGTTCTGTTCGCGATTTCCCAGGCCGTGTAGAAAATAAGTTTTGTTCTCTTGGTCAGCAAATCGTAATTGATTTTTTCTGGGGTATCCGTTGCTTTGTGGTAATCTTCGTGTACCCCGTTGAAGTAAAAAATAACGGGAATGTTATTTTTTGCAAAATTGTAATGATCGGAACGGTAGTAAAAGCGATTTGGGTCGTTCTCGTCGTTGAAGGTATAATCCAAATCCAAGTTGACAAACTTCTTGTTTGCTTCTTCAGAGACTTCGTGCAATTCGCTGCTCAACTTGTCAGCGCCGATCAAGTAGATGAAATTCGGTTTGTTTTTATGTGCATCGTCCACACGTCCGACCATGTCAATGTTCAAGTTAGCAACGTGGTTTTCAATAGGAAACAAGGGGTTTTCAACATACCATTTCGATCCGAACAGTCCTTTTTCTTCTGCGGTGACATTGAGAAACAGCAGCGAGCGTTTGGGACCTTTTCCATCATTGGCAGCGAGTTGAAAAGCCTCTGCAATTTCGAGAATGGCTACGGTTCCTGAGGCATCGTCATCAGCACCGTTATAGATTTCACCATTTTCAGTGCCGATATGGTCGTAATGTGCTGAAATGACGATGATTTCTTCTGGAAATGTCGTCCCTGCTACAAAAGCCACCACATTTTCACTGTCTTTGATTCCTGCAGGTAAAAAAGAAGCCGGAATTTCTTGAAAATAATCGTCGTTTCCAATCGGTGTAGCGACACCGCTATTTTTGTACTGATTTTTTAAAAAAGCAGCTGCTTTTTTTTGTCCGAGCTCTCCTGTATTGCGCCCTTCGTAAGCATCAGAAGCAAATTCGTATAGGTTTTCTTTGAGCTCTTCCAAGGTGATGGAGTTCGCGTATTTGATAGCTGGGTCCGGAGCAATCTCAACTGAAATTTTGCTACAGTTGACAGCATAGCTTGTCAAAACTAAAAGGGCTAAGGAGAAGAGTAATTTCATAAGATGGCATTTTGATTAAAAGTAAAAAAAACATTTTTAATACAAGCAGGATGTCCTATTTTTTGGAAGGCAAACCTGTATCTGTGTCTTGAGTCCGAAAGACAAATTGCTTTAGTTTTTCGTTGAAAGTCAGCTGTTCGGTTGGGAACAAGTTTTGAAGGTCTTGGCTTTCGATCAAGTTTGCGGTGGACCCACTTACAAACTTGTCGGGACGCATCAGCCAGAGATCGTCTGCCAGTGCAAGGGCCAAGTTGACTTCATGTGTAGAAATCAAAATGGTTTTGTTTGTGTTGGTGGCCAAGTCTTTGAGCAGTTGAAAAACTTCAATGGTATGGTGAAGGTCCAAATGAGCTGTCGGTTCGTCCAATAAAATGAGGTCTGTATCTTGTGCCAAAGCACGTGCAATCATGACTTTTTGTAGCTGCCCGTCACTCAATTCAAAATAATTCCGATGGGAGAGTGCTTCAAGTTTGACTTGTTTGATAGCTGTGTCTACTTTTTGATGGTCTTCAGAACTCAATTTTCCAAGCCAATTGGTGTAAGGTTGTCTGCCCAAAGCGACGAGTTCAAAAACAGTGAGTTGGCTATCAGGAATTTTTTCTGTCAAGACCAAACTCATTTTTTGTGCCAATTGACTGCTGTCAATTTCTGAGAGTTCTCGGTCCTCAATAAAAATAGTTCCGCCCAGTTTGTGTTGTGTTTTGGAGAGTGTTCGCAACAACGTCGATTTTCCCACCCCATTTTTTCCCAACAAACAGACCAATTGCCCTCGTTCCAACCTAAGGTTTAAATTTTCGGCCACGTAGTGGGTGCCTTTTTTTGAGCAATACCCGATGGCAAGCTGCTCAGATCTCAATATGGAAGTAGCGGTAGGATTTTTCACGTCAGACATTTATTTTTTGTTTTCTTACCAACAACCAAATCACGATAGGCGCTCCAAACAAGGAAGTAATTGCATTGATAGGCAAGGTGAGTTCGCTGTTGGGAAGCTGAGCAATGGCATCGCAAACAAGGAGCAAAATCGCCCCGTTTAAGGCAACGGCAGGCAAGAGAATTTTATGACTTGAAGTATTGAAAATCAATTTGGTCAAATGCGGCACTGCCAATCCTACAAATGCAATGGGCCCTGCAAAAGCCGTGATGACTCCAGTCAACAAACCGGTCGAAATGACCAAAATGCGTCGTGTTTTTTTGAGTGCGACACCCATACTTTGCGCGTAATTTTCGCCCAGAAGTAAAGAGTCCAACGGTTTGATACTGCGGAGCAATAATACGGTACTAAAAGCAACAATGCCAGAAAACAGTGCCAGTTCTTTCCAGCTTAGGTTGCCCAAACTCCCCAAGCTCCAAAACACAAATTGCTGCAACTGTTCGGCATTGCTAAAGTAGCTCAACACATTGATGACTGCCGCACTGATGCTGCCAAACATCAATCCTACGATGAGGATGGATAGCGTATTTCGAATTTTTTTGACCACCAATAGGACGGCGCCCAAAACAAAAAAAGAACCCAAGCTTGCAGCGAGTGCAATGCTCCAAGACTGTTGTGCAAGCCCTGCAAAAACACCTCCAAAAAGAGAAGCGCCTAACAAAAGAAAGGCGACTCCAAGGCTCGCGCCAGAGCTGATTCCCAAGACGAAGGGACCCGCCAAGGGATTTCTAAAAAGAGTTTGCATCAACAAGCCACTGATGCCCAAACCCGATCCTACGAGAATGGCGGTGATGGCTTTTGGAATTCTGTAATTCAAGACAATGTAGTCCCAGCTTTTTTCGGCAGAGGGGTATCCTGTCAAAATACTGGCAATGTCGCCACTTGGAATGTGAATCGAGCCCAAGTGAATGTTGGTAAAAGCGGTCAGCAGCAAAAGCAGTCCCAAGATGGCAAAAGAGGTGGTATGTGTTTTTTGACCTGTTCGCAATTTAAAGAGCGTTTAAAAATTGAATCAATTTTGCGACAGCCAAGCCTCTATGACTGATGCGCCCTTTTTCTTCCAGAGTCATTTCGGCAAAAGACCTGTCAAAACCTTTGGGAATAAATATGGGGTCGTAACCAAACCCTTTGCAACCTGATTTTTCTTTTGAAATACTTCCTTCGCAACTGCCTTCGAAATAATGAACGCGTCCATTTAAATAGAGGCAGATTACGGTGCGAAAGCGCGCGGCTCTGTTCGGTTTGTTTTCGAGTTCCTTGAGCAGTTTGTCCATGTTTTTAACAGCATCGTTTTCCGGCCCTGCATAGCGTGCTGAATATACCCCAGGAGCTCCATCGAGTGCCGCTACCTCGAGTCCTGTGTCATCTGCAAAACAGTTTAGTCCATAATTTTCAAAGACGTGGAAGGCTTTTAAATGTGCATTTCCTTCCAAAGTAGCTGCTGTTTCTGGGATGTCTTCATGACATCGGATAGCGTCCAGAGACAACAATTCTAAAGAGGGTAGCAGCGCGCTGACCTCTTGAACTTTGTTGGCGTTGTGCGTGGCAAAAACGATTTTCATGTACGGATTTCTTTAGGAGACTTTCTACAAAGATACTTTTGATTTGCGAATATCAATGTACAATAGCGCGATTTCTGTTATTTTGAGCGTTGTAATGGGGTCTTTCTAAACTTTTTGTAGGTAGCAGGGTTTTTAAACCAAAGCGGTTTCTTTAGGTCTGCCATCAATTCACACGAAAATTTTTGTGGGTCAATCGCAAAGGATGGGTTGTAGGAGCAAACAAAGGTACCTTATTTCTGCGTGTCAAAAGGCTGCGAAAATACACTGATTTTTCAAAGCAAGAAATGGACTAAAAACCCTTTATTTTTTCTTCATGTCAATCAAAATAGAAAAGGTGCTGTTGACATCTTCTTCCTTGACGACGATGGTCATCTCATGCGTTGTGGAGATGATTTCTTGTACTGAAATTCCAGCCCAAGCCAGTTGTTTTAAGATAAAGTAATAGACACCGGATTGTTCTACGTTGGTTTTAGGGAGTTTGATAGTGATTGAGGCCAAATCTACATGTGAGTAGATCATGAATTCTTTTGAAAACAAAGTTTTGACGCTGTTTTCAAGATTTTTACTCGTCACAATATTGGTTTCAAAAATCCCTTGGGAAATGGTGAAAAAATAATCTTTGTCATCCCCGATTTCTATCAACAAGGCAGAGATGGATTTTAAAAGACTGGAGGTATTTTTAAAAGTGAAATTGCAGAGGTCCGAACGCACAATAAAATCTCCCAATGAAAAAGTAAATTTTTTGATGTTTTTGCGGATCCTCAGCAGGTTGGACGGAGACAAACGGTTGATGGCCATCATGATGGCACCTGGTTTGATCTCTTTGCCCAAATCTTTTTCTACATCTTCTTGTATGGCCCTGGCAAGAGAAGAGACGTTGATGAGTTTGTCGTTGAGTGCTTCCTCGTAAAAAGGTGTTTTTCGGATGATGCTTTCTACAGCTTCTTGTATGGTTTTCATAGCTTGTTTAAATTCAAACAATTTGTGTTAAAGTGTAAATATATTACAAATTTTTTGCTGCAAAGAATCATTTAAAAGATTTTTGCAACAAATAGAGATGACCTCATGAAAATTTTAAAATTTGGAGGAACTTCTGTAGGAAGTTCAGAAAA
>DLQL01000019.1 GCA_002477565.1 Flavobacteriaceae bacterium UBA7433 | reverse complement strand
GCAGTTGGAAAAGTAATTCCTGAATTGAATGGAAAATTGACAGGAATGGCATTCCGTATTCCTACAATGGATGTTTCTGTTGTTGATTTGACTGTGAAATTGGAAAAAGCAGCGAGCTATGAAGACATCAAAGCAGCGATGAAAAATGCTTCTGAAAACGAAATGGCGGGCGTCTTAGGATATACAGAAGACTTGGTCGTTTCTCAAGATTTTGTTGGAGACACAAGAACCTCTATTTTTGATGCCAATGCTGGAATTGCTTTGACTGACAACTTTGTAAAAGTGGTCGCTTGGTACGACAATGAGATTGGATATTCTACAAAAATTGTTGATTTGATCGAATATTCTGCGTCTTTGTAAAGAAACGCTTTATTGTATATAAGATATCCCGTTTCGATTTCGAAACGGGATTTTTTTTGGCACACAGCTAGAAGTATAAGCAGAACGGCGAGTTTGTTGATGCAATCCTTTGAGTGAAACCTTTCGGATGATTTTTTCTAAGTAAAAGAAAGAGATTGAGAAGTCTTTTTAGAGGACAGCAATCATAGAGATTTCTACCCCTGCATTTTTTGGAAGTTTTGAAACGGCAACCGTTTCTCTTGCAGGCGCTTTGTCTTCATCAAAAAATTGTCCATACACTTCATTGACGCTGCTGAAATCCTCCATGTCAACAATAAAAATTGAGGATTTTACTACCTGTTCGAATCCCATTCCAGCCGCTTTCAAGATAGCGCCTATATTTTGCATGACTTGATGGGTCTCTGCCTTGATGTCGTCGTGGATTTGAATTCCAGTACCTGAATCGATGGCGATTTGCCCAGAAATATACAAAGTTCCGTTGCTGAGGATGGCTTGGTTGTATGGGCCAATTGGCTCAGGAGCTTTGTTTGTTTTTACAATTTCTTTCATGAGATTTGCAGTTTTAAAAAATCCAAGCGTTGAATTAGTCGATCAAGTCAATATGCCTGTCGTGGTAGCCTAACAAATACAGCACACCATCCAGTCCGATACTGGAAATCGAACTCTGCGCATTTTCTTTGACTTTGGGTTTGGCGTGAAATGCAATCCCCAAGCCGGCCAAATCAATCATTGGCAAATCGTTTGCGCCATCACCAACTGCAATCGTTTGGTTGATGTCGATGCCTTCTTTTTCGGCAATTTCTTTTAAATATTCAGCTTTTTTATTGCCGTCTACGATATCTCCGAGATAGCCTCCCGTCAAAACACCGTCTTTGATTTCCAATTGGTTGGCATGCACATAGTCGATGCCTAGCTCTTTTTGGAGGTATTTTCCAAAATAGGTAAATCCTCCGGATAAAATTGCTGTTTTAAAACCGTAGCTTTTCAAAGTGGAAATTAATCGATGCGCTCCTTTGGTGATGGGCAGGTTTTCTGCAACTTCTTGAAGCACCTCTTCGCTCAATCCTTTTAGCAAGCTCATGCGTCTTTTAAAACTCTCGTTAAAATCGATTTCGCCTTGCATGGCAGATTCGGTGATTGCTTTCACTTCGTCTCCTACACCGGCTAATTCAGCCAATTTGTCGATGACTTCTGCTTGAATCAGGGTAGAGTCCATGTCAAAGCAAACCAAGCGTCTGTTGCGTCGGAAAATATTGTCTTCTTGAAAAGCGATGTCAACATCCAAATCGTGAGAGATCTCCATGAGTTTTGCCGTCACATAGCTTTTGTCTTTGATCTCTCCTCGAACGGATAATTGGATAGAGGCTCTTTGGTAGGCCTCTTTTTTTACTAAAGAAATACGACCTGTCAAGCGCTTGATCGCATCAATGTTCAAATTGATATCAGAAATTACACTGGTCACTGCAGAGATCTGTTCGGCATCTAACTTTTCACCCAACAATGTGATGATGTACCTGTTTTTGCCTTGGGAGGATACCCATTCTTCGTATTCTTTGATGGATACAGGTGTGAATTTAGCATTGATTCCCAATTCGTAGGATTTGAACAATAGGTCTTTCAATACCGGTGCGGAACTAGAATTTTTCTTGATTTCAAACAAAATACCCAAAGACAACGTATTGTGTATGTTGGCCTGTCCGATGTCTAAAATTTTGGCACCGTACTCGGTCAATGCTTTTGTCAAACTCGAGGTAAGTCCCGGCTTGTCTTGTCCAGAAACATTTAGTAAAATGATTTCATTTTCCATGTCAATTGTGTATTTGTTTGCAGCTGTAAAATTGCTTAATCTTATTGGTAAAAAAAAATAATAAAGTCCTTTTTTCAGTTAAAATAAACGCCGGTCGGGAGTATTTCTTTTTTCCCATTTCAGGTCACTTAAGAAAGCCGATTTGACTCCGATAAAGAAATAATACGACGTCCTCCTTCCGAAGGGCACCCAATTGAAATTCAACTTCCAACTATCCAGATCTCTTGAAAAACGAAGTTGCGTGTAGGTGAATCCTTGGTTTTTAATATCGTATCCTGAAGAGGCACCCACCTTCCATTTGGGCGTCAGTTCAATGTCTCCTGAAAACATCAAGGTGTTGTTGGAAATTTCATCTTGTCGATTGCTGTTGGAATAGGTGCTGGAGTAGGACATCCGCAAGGACCAAGGCATTGCATTTTCATAAAGTGCTACTTCTTTGTTTTCCTTTTCTTTTTCAGCTTTGTTTTCAGCATTGACGCTTTCTTGGTCGAGCGCATCTCGTTCGTCAAAATTACGTATCAAATTCTTACCAAATAGGTCTGTATTTTGGACATTGTCCATGCTTGAATCCTCCTCTTTGTTCTCCGATTTGTTTTTTTTGAGGTCTTTGCTTGAGATTGAATAGCTCATGGTGAGGTTGGCTCGGGTCAATCGAAACAAACTTCCGTTGTTGTGGATGTTAAAAGTGTTGTACCTCCTTCCATTGGCATTGAGGGCATAAGGATCCAAAGAAGCTCCCATATTGACGCTTAATTTTTTTCGAAACAATTGGGTTCCCGCAGTCAGATTTACAGGACTCCATCGCAAACTATCTGCGGCAATGTTGTAACTTGATGAAAGGTTCAGATTGTTTACTATTTTTATTTTTTTATCGTCTTCATCTTCAGATCCTTCTTTCGGGCGCACTTTGGCCTCCAAGTTGTTGGCGATGGAAAAGCCAATCGAATTGGAAAGACTTCTTGAAGGAGTTCCATAAATTCCATTGTCAAAAGCGGAGTACAATTTCACATCTTGTGGGTCTGCACTTTGTTGTACTTCCTCGTAATAAAAACTAAAATCAGGTTTGTAATTGTAGGAAATAGAGGGACGAATTGTGTGTCTAATTGCTTTCAGTCGTTTTCCATTGAACTTAAACATCCCATAGATATTTGTAGAAATAGAGGCTCCAGCAGCATATTCTCGAAATGCCTTGAACCCATTCAAGGTGTCTGTTACGACCTCTTGAGCACTGGCATCGTAGTTTTTTTCGATCGACTTGAAGTACCAAGTTTCTTTAAAGTTGATATTTGGCGATAAGGTAAAGTACTTTAGGAGCTTCATGTTCGTACTCAGGGATGCAGTGTGTTGCATTCCCGATTTGGCTTCGTCAAACATCTTTTTAGAAAAGAATTCGTCATCGGTTGTGGTAATTCTGTTGTCTCCTCTCAAAGCATAATTCAAGCCGATTTTTTGAAGGGCATTTTTTTTGCTCCCCGATTTGGGCGCAAAAGGATAAATACGATTCATGTTCAACTGCAGTGAGGGCAAAGACATGCTGATGATTTCCGTATTGGTGTTTTGAGTGTGTGAAGCCGTCACGGACAAGTTAAAAGGAGTATCTACAAACTTTCTGTAGTACGAGATCGAGGAACTCAAGGTGTTCGTCAGTGTTTGGGAATTGTTCAATTGGTTCAAAGACTCTCGGTAATACTTACTGCTCCCCAAATTGACCGACGCAGAAAGCCGAGCATTTGGGTTGGATTTCGCATCTTGGGAATGTGACCAACGGATGTTGAAATTTCTTCGCTTGCTATAGTCGTCAAATCCTTTGATGCCATAAATCAAATTTTCGAGACGAAAAGACATGTTTCCAGAATATTTGTAACGTCTTTTATAAGAGGATTCTATTCGAAGTCCCCAGCTGCTGTTCGAATAAAAATCGCCAAGAACTGTCAAATCAAAATAGTCATTTCCAGCAAAATAATAGCCCCCATTTTGCAGAAAGAAGCCTTGGTTGTTTGATTCACCATAGGTAGGCACGATAAATCCGGAAGTTTTTGAAGAGGTCATAGGCAAATACCCAAAAGGCAGCACAATTGGTGTGGGCACATCTGCAATCACCAGGTTTGTAGATCCTACGATGATTTTTTTATTGGGGACAATTTTGGCTTTTTTAGTCACCAAATAATAATCGGGATTCTTTTTGTCGGAGGTAGTGAATCGAATGTTTCTTACAAAAATTGTCGAATCGTTTACCTTTTTTGTCTTTTCGCCCAAGGTGATGATACCGTTTTGCGAGGTTTTCAATCCGTAGATCAGTGCTTTTTCCGTTTTGAAGTTGAAGACGATGGAGTCTTGCGTAGATTCTTCTCCTCCCTGTTTGAATTCAGGCAGCTGTGAATAGCTGCCGATGCTGTCTAAAATCCCTTTTGCTCGGAGTATGTTTTTATTGTAATCGATCGAGATGCTTCCTGCTTTGATTGTGATGTCTTTGTAGTAAATTTCTGCCCCGTCGTACAAAAGAATTGTTTTGCGAGCCACATCCTCCAAAATGTAGTCTTTCGCGCGATGGCTAATGATGGCATCAATGGCCTCCTTTGCAGGTACGCTGTCTGTCACAATGCTGTCGTTTTGAACCGGTTTAAAATTTGTAGCAGGGACTTCTAATTTGGGATTTCTGCTGTCTGAAGAGGGGGTGGGGATAGGCCCTTCTTGTGCAGTTGTATTTTGGAGCCCAAAGCACAGCAAGCTGAAAATGAAAAGTATGTGGTTTAAATTTGTTCGCAATGCTTTATGTGCTATTTTTGTGCAAAGGGCCTTGTTGTTTTTCAAGGCCGATAAGATTTCAAAATTACTCAAAAAATGTTGACGAACTTGGCACAAATGCCTAAAATTAACAGCAAACTGCTTCAAGCGTTTGTTTGGTTGGCTTTTCTTCAGTTCTTTTTTACAAGCAACATCATTTTTGCTCAAAAAAAAGTACACACCGTTGTATTGGATGCGGGGCATGGAGGAAAGGATCCCGGTAAAATAGGCTTTCGTAAATACAAGGAAAAGGAAATTGCCTTGGACATTGTGCTCAGGGTGGGCGCTATTTTGGAAAAGAAAAAAGATTTCAAAGTCATTTACACCCGAAAGAAAGACAAATTTGTCGATTTGTGGGAACGAGGACGCATCGCCAACAAGGCGGACGCCGATTTGTTCGTCTCGGTACATTGCAACGCCCACAACTCTCAAGCCTCTGGTTCCGAAACATGGGTACTGGGATTGCATGCCAACCAACGCAATTTTGAAGTGGCAAAAGCCGAGAATGAAGTGATTCTTTTGGAAGACAATTACCAAGAGAAATACCGTGGATTTGATCCCAATTCACCTCAATCGGTTATCGGACTCAACTTGGAACAAGAGGAGAATTTGGACAAAAGCCTTTCCTTAGCGGCAGCTGTCCAAAAGAATTTTAAAAATACTTTTAGAAGAACTGATCGGGGAGTGAAACAAGCAGGTTTTGTGGTGTTGCATCAAACCTATATGCCGAGTGTTTTGATAGAGACGGGTTTTTTGACCAACAGAAAAGAAGGAGCTTACCTTCACTCTAAAAAAGGGAAAGCTGACATGGCCTCAGCCATTTCAAAAGCAATCATAGCACACATACAAAACATCAAGGCAAACAATGTGCCCGTTGTTGATGCATCGATGCAAGTTGCGGCAACAATCAAACCCCCTGCCGATGGAGTTTATTTCAAAGTTCAGATCGCTTCAGGGAAGTCAAAAATAAGCACAAAAAGTTACAATTTTAACGGCTTAAAAGGAGTGGAAAGAGTCCCTGTTTCGGGTCTTTATAAATATTACATCGGAAAGACGGATAGCTATGCAAAGTGCCAACAACAACTCAAGATCGCTAAGAAAAAAGGGTATGTCTCTGCATTTGTCACGGCTTTTAAAAATGGCATCAGCGTACCCGTTTCAGAAGTGATAAATTGAGCCAATAGTTTTTACTCACACAAATAATTAGTAAATTTGTTTTTTAAATTTTTGTCTATGATTCATATTTCAAGAGAATTCAAAACAGGTGTTTTTGTCATCGCTGTAGCAGCACTTTTTATTTGGGGTTACAATTACCTCAAAGGACACAACCTGTTTGATGGACCTTCCAATACATACTTTACAGAATACAACAACGTACAAGGACTCAATACTGCCAGTGTGGTGACTGTGAATGGCTACGAGGTTGGAAAGGTAGTGGACATTTCTTTCAATACAGCACCCGATAAAAAAGGAGCCTTGAAAGTAGAATTTAGTGTGGAGCACGATTTTGAATTTTCAAAAAACAGCATCGCCAAAATCTACAGCGCCAGTTTGATGGGTGGTAAATCCCTTGCCATTGTACCTTCATACGAAGGAGAAAATGCCGTTCCAGGAGACTTCTTGAGTGGTGAAATAGAATCGGATATGTTTTCTTCAGTAGAGGAAAAACTAAATCCACTGCAAGCAAAATTAGAGAGTGTGATTGTCAGTGCAGACTCTCTTTTGGTTCACCTCAATACCGTGATTGATGACGAGTCAAAAAGCCGTATCAAATCCACCATCAAAAATTTGGATTTGACCATGGCCAACCTCAATGAGATTACCAAACACGCAGATGAATTGCTGGTGCTCAACAAAGAAAATGTCACCCAATCCCTTGAAAACGTTGAAAAAATTACAGAAAACTTGGAAAGATTTTCTGACTCCTTGGCTCAAGTCAATGTGCAGCTTTTGGCTCAAAAAATAGCAACGACGCTTCAGGGCATCGAAAAATTGACAACTGGAATCAACAATGGAAAAGGAACCCTTGGAAAATTGGTCAACGACGATGCGGTGTACGACAATCTGAACAATGCAACCAAAGAATTGGAAGCCTTGTTAAAAGATGTAAAGTTACATCCAAAGCGATTTGTCCATTTTTCGCTTTTTGGGAAGAAAGAAAAAGAATACCAAGACACGTTGTCAATGCCTTTGGAAAAGTAGGTTGGCAGGAGCCACATTACTTTTTTCAATGGCCATCCCAAAGCACAGGTCGAAAAACAACAAATAGAACACTTAACTCCCAAGCCAAAAACGAATGACAATGCACTACATTCCCAACCTGCTTTTTGCAATTCTATGTACCGTTGGAATTGGTTTTTTTGTAAAAAACATTCAAAAACTTCGCCGCAATATTTTGATGGGGAAACCCGCAGACCGAAACGATCGGTCCAAGGAACGATGGAAAAACATGTTTCGAATTGCATTGGGACAATCAAAAATGGTGAGACGTCCGGTAGCGGGCATCTTACACTTGGTGGTTTACATCGGTTTTGTCATTATCAACATTGAAGTTCTTGAAATTATTTTAGACGGCCTACTTGGCACGCACCGACTCTTTTCCGGTTGGATTTCTTTTTATGGCTTTTTGATCGGTACCTTTGAAATTCTTGCCGTGCTGGTTTTGTTGGCTGTGGGGGTATTTTGGGCACGTAGAAATCTGGTAAAAGTCAAACGTTTCTGGAGCAAAGAGATGACCTCTTGGCCCAAAAACGATGGAAACATCATCTTGTATTTTGAGGTGGTTTTGATGGGCTTGTTTTTGACCATGAATGCGACTGACCATTCCTTCCAAGCCATGGAAGCGGGCAATCCAGTCAGTCAATTCATAGCGCCTCTTTTTGCTTCTTTTTCGGAGACTTTGCTTCACTTGATCGAAAGAACAGCTTGGTGGTTGCACATTTCGGGGATTCTACTCTTTTTGAATTACCTCTACTATTCCAAGCACCTTCACATCCTTTTGGCCTTTCCCAATACCTTTTACGCCAATTTGGAGGCCAAAGGGAAGTTTGACAACAACAAAACAGTTCGGAAAGAAGTGGAAACCATGATGGATCCCAATGCAGATCCTTATGCCGTACCTGAAGAGACTTCTGAACCAGAAAAGTTTGGTGCCAGTGATGTACAAGATCTCAGTTGGGTTCAACTGATGAACGCTTACACGTGTACCGAATGTGGACGTTGCAGTTCGGTTTGTCCTGCAAATCAAACAGGAAAAGAATTGTCTCCTAGGGCCATCATGATGAAAACACGAGACCGATTGGAGGAAGTGGGAAAAAACACCGATGCCAACCAGGGAGTTTTCAAAGACGATGGCAAACAACTGCTCAAGGATTACATCAGTCCTGAAGAGCTTTGGGCTTGTACCAGTTGCAATGCCTGTGTTGAAGAATGTCCTGTCAACATCGATCCACTGTCCATCATCATGGACATGCGGCAATACCTGGTCATGGAAGAATCTGCAGCGCCTCAAGAACTCAATGCGATGATGTCCAATATCGAAAACAATGGCGCTCCTTGGCAATTCAATCAGCAGGACCGCTTGAATTGGAAAGAGTAATCTTGAAAAAGCAGCAGATCAACACGAAGGAACACCTTCAAACGACAATTAGAACAAACCTTACAGTTGTACTGTAACCTAACCAAGACACGATGAATGTACCAACAATGGCAGAAATGACGGCTCAAGGAAAACAACCCGAAGTACTTTTTTGGGTGGGCTGTGCGGGAAGTTTTGACGACAGAGCAAAGAAAGTAACCAAAGCATTTGTACAAATTTTAAACCGTGCAAAAGTTGATTTTGCTGTCCTTGGCACCGAAGAAACCTGCACGGGGGATCCTGCAAAGCGTTCAGGAAATGAGTTTTTGTTTCAAATGCAAGCGATGACAAATATCGAAGTGCTGAATGCCTACGAGGTGAAAAAAATTGTCACAGCCTGTCCCCACTGCTTCAATACAATCAAAAATGAATACCCCGAATTGGGTGGTTCTTATGAGGTCATGCACCACACACAGTTTTTAAAATCGCTGCTGTCAGAAGGGCGTTTGACCATAGAAGGGGGGCAATACAAAGGAAAAAAAATCACCTTTCACGATCCTTGTTATCTGGGACGCGCCAACGAAGTATACGAAGCACCAAGAGATTTGATTCAAAAACTCGAAGTGGAATTGGTAGAAATGAAACGATGCAAAAGCAATGGGTTGTGTTGCGGAGCTGGAGGAGCTCAAATGTTTAAAGATGCTGAAAAAGGCAACCAAGAAATCAATCTGTTGCGCACCGAAGAAGCATTGCAAATCCAACCAGAAATCATTGCCACAGGCTGTCCATTCTGTAAAACGATGCTGACAGACGGTGTCAAAAACAAAGAGAAAGAAGGGAGTGTGGAGGTCATGGACATTGTTGAGATGATTGCCAACGCGCAAGATTTGTAGTGTTATAGATTTCGAATATCCACAATTTCACCATTTTTTAACAGGTCACGGGTGTCGAGTTCCAAGATTTTATGGGCCACAAATTTAGGCGAGTACAATTTGTCTTCTTTTTTCAAATCGACAAAGCGCTGTGCATTTCTAAAGGCTGTTTTCGAAGCTTTTCTCAATGTGACTTGCATTTCCGTTTCTACCACTCCTGGATAGACAGCACTTATTTTTGCGCCATTTTCCAAGTGTTCTTGTTCCAAAGCCACCGTTTTGGTAAGCATGTCCAACCCTGCTTTCGAAGCACAATATCCCGTCCATCCGTCGTAGGGCTTTGCTGCTGCTCCTGAAGAGATGTTTAGCACTCTTTTGGAACAGGGCGTGTTTGCTAGCCTTTGGAGACACATGGCCGTCAAAATCATTGGAGCTGTCAAATTGGTGTGTAAGGTGTGTCGAATGGCTTCACTCGATTGCTGTTCGATGGTTGTGAGTGGTCCCAAAGTACCTGCATTGTTGATTAAGACAAAGTTTTTTAGTTTGTCAGTGTCTATAAGATCTAGGATGCCAGTAATGGCTTTAGAGGTTTCTGTGGTTTTTGACAAATCAGCAGAAATACATACGGGGTTTTTGGAATCGCTCACAAGCGATCTTGAAAGGGTGTAGACTTGGTAGCCGTTTTGTACATAGAGTTCAGTCAAGGCTTTTCCAATGCCACTACTTCCTCCTGTGATGATTGCGGTATTTTTGAAATCCATAGATTTACTTAAAAAATTCTTTCGATTGTTCCCAATAGACATCCATTTCATTCAAAGTCATTTCGGAAAGTTCTTTATCGGCCGCTTTGGCCGAATTTTCTAAAAACTGAAAACGATTGCTGAATTTTTTATTGGTTCTTTCCAAGGCGTTTTCAGGATTTACACCAATAAAACGAGCGTAATTGATCATCGAAAATAAAACATCTCCAAATTCGGACTCCATATTTTGTGTGTTTCCATTTTTAACTTCTGTATTCAATTCGGAGAGTTCTTCTTGTACTTTTTTCCAAACTTGCTCAGGTGCTTCCCAATCAAACCCGACACCCGCCACCTTGTCTTGGATGCGACTGGCTTTGATCATGGCAGGTAAAGATTTTGGCACCCCTTCCAAAACGGAGTTTCTACCTTCTTTTAACTTGAGTTTTTCCCAATTCTTCTTTACGTCTTCTTCGTCAGTAACGGTGACATCTCCATAAATATG
>DLQL01000072.1:44884-54189 GCA_002477565.1 Flavobacteriaceae bacterium UBA7433 | reverse complement strand
TTTTTCCAAGGAGTTGCCAAACAATCTTTCTTTATTGACCCAAACAAAATTGCTCCTTTTGTCGATCAAGGGAATGCCTTGAGTGTCATTGCAAACAACCATTGGTCTGACAAAAACCCAGATCCGAATGCCTTTTGGCCTCGCTTGTCAACCAGTCCTGTCGCAAACAATGAAGAGAGATCTACTTGGTGGTTGCGAGATGCGGATTTCTTACGCCTTAAAAGTTTGGAAATCGGTTATTCCTTGCCAGAAAATCTTATGAAAAAAGCCCATTTGCAATCTACACGTATCTACCTCAGTGGCTTGAATTTGTTTGCGTTGAGCAAATTCAAATTATGGGATCCAGAAATGGGAGACAATGGATTGGGGTACCCAACACAAAGAGTGGTGAATTTAGGCTTACAAATAAAATTATAAAATACAATTCTTATGAGTTTTTCAAAACAACTATTCGCAATCGTTCTCACTACTGCTTCCTTCCTGTCGAGTTGTGGTGATTATTTGGACATTGTGCCTGACAAAACACAAGAAGTTGATTTGCTTTTTGAGCGCAAGGAAGCGGCCTACAAAGCTTTGGCTACCTGCTACAACCACCTGCCCACCAACGACGCCTTTTACGGAAGTTTTGTAATGGCATCCGATGAGTTGGCCATCCCTTCGGTACAGCAAACGGAAGGGACCGACTTGATGAAAGGAAACCAATCCGCCTCGGATCCCATCATGGGATATTGGTCCGGATACGGTGCTACTGGACAAGGACAAAGCTCCCTTTGGGAAGGCATTCGAAGTTGCAACATCCTCATTGACAACATTGATTTGGTCAAAGACATGACAACTGTTGAAAAAGAAATGTGGAAAGCAGAAGCACAAGTACTCAAAGCACAATTCCACTTTTTATTGCTACGCAACTACGGCCCCATCCCTATTGTGGATGTGAATTTGCCCATTTCAGCGAGCGAAGAAGAAGTAAAAGTTCTGAGGAATACGACTGATGCGTGTTTTGACTACATCGTCAATACCCTTAACACTGCAATAAAAAGCCTTCCTCTCAAAGTCAGTTCTAGCAACGATTTTGGAAGAATCGATCAGGTGATTGCTACTTCTATCAAATCAAAAGTATTGCTATATGCAGCCAGTCCCCTCTTCAATGGAAATTCTGATTATGAGAATTTTGTAGATGCCAAAGGCAACAAACTGTTCAATACCACAACAGATCCTAAGAAATGGGAAAAAGCAATGGACGCCTCCAAAGAAGCGCTCGATTTGGCAATTGCAACGGGCTTTTCTTTGTATACCTTTAGCGATTCAGCTCCTGAATTTGACGCAGAAGACATGCAAGCTACAGAAGTAAAATCGCTGTACAACTACCGGTATATGATTGCCGAAAGATGGAACAGTGAACTTATCTGGGGAGCTTCAAACCCTGTGAACAGCTGGTGGCAATTTCAAGCGTCTTTACTGATGAAAAAGCCCGGTTCCTCTTCCGTAGAAGCGGCCTGGCAGTGGGTGTCTCCTACCTTGCGCATGGCAGAATTGTACTATACAAAAAATGGGTTGCCAATCTCTGAAGACCTGTCTTTTGATTACAACAATCGCTATGAAGTAACGACCATTCCTGCCTCTGAAAAATTCCATGCCCAAGAAGGAGAAAGGACGGCAAAACTCCACCTCGGAAGAGAACCTCGATTTTATGCTTCCCTTGGATTTGACAGAGGGATCAACCGTACCTGGGGAGAAAAGTGGAATTTGAAAATGAAAAGTGGAGAAATTCACGGTAGAAAAGGATTTAGCAACGATTATTTGGCCACCGGATACAGCCTGAAAAAAATGGTACATCCCGACTCTCAAGGAGATGCCTACAACAAACTCATCAGCTATGCTTGGCCGACGATTCGTTTGGGGGAATTGTACCTCAACTACGCAGAAGCTGCGAACGAATACAACGGACCAAGTCAAGAAGTGTATGATGCGCTCAATGCGATTCGATCCCGATCGGGGGTCAACAACGTAGAAGATGCGTGGTCCAACCTCGCACTGACAAGAAGTCTAAACAAACACTTGGACAAAAAAGGATTGAAAGAAATCATCCAACAAGAACGGATGATTGAATTGGCTTTTGAAGGCCATCGGTACCACGATCTCAGACGATGGAAAATAGCAGAAAACCATTTAAATACGCCTGTAAAAGGATGGCGAGTCAATGAAAGTGACGAAGCCAATTATTACCAAATACAAGAAGTTGGGCAACGCATTTTTGAAAGCCCAAGAGATTACTTTCACCCTATAAAAATCTTAGAATTGACCATCAACAACAATTTGGTTCAAAATCCAGATTGGTAATTCAAAACGAAAACCCATTCTTATGAAAACACCAAAAAAATACAGCCTACTACTTCTTATAGGACTTCTATTTGTGCTCCCCTCTTGTACTGAGGACAGTGGGACAGATACAACAGCTCCGGGACCCGTTCAAGTCAAAGCCATTATTCCTCAAAATGGAGGTGCAAAAATCGTTTATACACTTCCTGACGACAATGACATTCTTTATGTAAAAGCAGCTTATAAAAATGCACAGGGAGAGGATGTCTTTAACGTTGCAAGCGCAAGCAAAGACACCATCGAGGTAGGCGGATTTGTAGACACAAGCCCCCAAAAAGTAAAGCTATCGGTCGTCGACGATAGCGGCAACCAATCCAAAAGTGAGGAAGTTACGTTAGAACCCTTGGAGTCTTTTATCTTCCTTGTGAGCAACAGCATTCAATTGCAAGCCGATTTGGGAGGTGTTGAGGTACAATGGGACAATGACAATGAGAAAACAGTTTTTGTCTACCTGTACTACAACGACGGTGTCGAAGAAGGGCAACGCATTCTTTCTTCCAATTCCAAAAACGAAAAACGAACGGTAAGAGGTTTGCAAGCAATCCCCTATGACTTTTCTGTAGTCGTAGAAGACTTTGATGGAAACAAAACTGAAAAAGTATTTGTGAGCAGTCTCACTCCTAAATTTGAAGAAAAAATAGACAAATCTACTTGGACAGTCGTTTCACAATTATCTGTAAATGGCAATGCCTGGGAAGGAAGCACTGTGAATTTTTGGGACGACGTGATCGACACCAAAGAAATCAATACCGACAACAGCTATTTTATGATCAATCGCGATGACAATGGAGGCGCCCTCAATTGGCCTCTAGACATTGTTATTGACCTCAACAAAAAAGTTAAAATCAACCGTTTCAAATTGTGGCAAAGAGCTTTTTGGTACGGAGGTGTCGAAGGAGTTCCTTATTATTACCAAGGGGAAAATATAAGAGCTTTTGATATTTACATCAGTAAGGACAGACAAGAATGGACCCTCGCTGGCAGTTTTGACATCGGAGACCCAAAAGACCCCAACACAGGAAACATCTCAGATGAGAAGTTACAAGAGGCCGAAGATGGACACGATTTTGAATTTGAAAAGACAACAACTCCTTTTCGCTATTTAAAACTGAGCATCACCTCCAATTACGGAAGTGAACAATACGTCAACGGTTCAGAAATCACCTTGTACGGACTTGACAACATGCTCGAAGAGTAACCGGTAGAAAACAACAACGTAACATTCATGTCTCAAACTCGTAAAAACATCCTCTTTGGTTTGTCAGTGGCCTTTCTTATCTTACTCCTTTTGGTTGCTCCCGAAAGCTATGGACAAAAAAAAGAGAACACGCCCGTTTCCAAAATAACTGCAAAAGTAGACTCCCTGCTCACCTTGATGACCTTGGAAGAAAAAATAGGGCAGATGAACCAGTACAATGGTTTTTGGAATGCGACAGGTCCCGTTCCAAAAAACAAAAACAGTGCTGAGAAGTACCGGGATTTGGAAACGGGACTCGTCGGGTCTATGTTGAATGTAAGAGGTGTTGCACAAGTGAAAGCAATCCAAAAAATTGCGGTCGAAAAAACACGCTTGGGCATCCCATTGCTCATCGGTTTTGACTTGATTCACGGTTACAAAACTATCAGTCCCATTCCCTTGGCCGAATCTGCAAGTTGGGATTTAGAAGCCATCGAAAAATCTGCAGCTCTCGCTGCTTTGGAAGCCTCCGCGGCAGGCATCAACTGGACCTTTGCCCCAATGGTAGACATCTCTCGTGACCCCCGATGGGGACGGGTGATGGAGGGTGCGGGTGAAGATCCTTATCTGGGAAGTCGGATTGCGGAAGCACGCGTCATTGGATTTCAAGGAGAGTCCCTTTCTGACGTTCATACAATTGCTGCATGCGCCAAACATTTTGCGGGCTACAGTTTTGCGGAAGCCGGAAAAGATTACAATACCGTAGATGTAGGAACCTCTACCTTGTACAATACCATTTTTCCGCCCTTTATCGCTGCAAAAAATGCGGGTGTCAAAACCTTTATGAATGCTTTCAATGAGTTGAATGGCATCCCGTCAACAGGAAATTCCTTTTTGCAAAGAACCCTGTTAAAAGACCGATGGGGGTTTGAAGGTTTTGTTGTTTCGGATTGGCTCTCTATCACAGAAATGGTGAGCCACGGCTATGCCAAGAACGACAAAGAAGCCGCTTTGAAAGCCCTCCTGGCGGGATCGGACATGGACATGGAATCCCACGCCTACCGCAATCACTTGGCGGCACTTGTAAAAGAAGGAAAAATCGAAGAACGTTTGATTGACGATGCAGCAAGAAGAATTCTTAGACTAAAATTCGAATTGGGCCTTTTTGAGGATCCCTACAAATACTGTGATGTCGAGCGGGAAAAAGCGGTCATTGGAACACAACAAAACAACGAAAGAGTCCTCGACATGGCAAAAAAGTCAATTGTCTTGTTGAAAAACAAAAAGAAAATTTTGCCTTTGGACAAAGAAGGGCTAAACATTGCTCTCATTGGTGTACTCGCTGCAGACAAGACAAGTCCTTTGGGGAATTGGTGCATTGCAGCAGAAGAGCAATCCGCCGTTTCTGTCATGGAAGGACTTGAAAAATACACGAAAAACAAAATCACCTACTCTCCTGGGGTTGCTCTTGACTTGGACGAAAATAAGGCAGACACGGATCGATTGGGAATCCAAAATGCGGTGCAAATGGCAAAAGGAAAAGACATCGTCGTGCTAGTCTTGGGAGAGCACGGGCTGCATTCTGGAGAAGACAAAAGCCGCGCTACTCTCGACCTTCCGGGCAGGCAACAAGAATTGTTAGAAGCTGTCTACAAGGTCAATCAAAACATTGTTCTCGTCTTGCTAAACGGACGCCCATTAGCGCTCAATTGGGCAGAAAAAAAGATTCCCGCCATCGTTGAAGCTTGGCATTTGGGAACCCAAAGTGGCAATGCCATCGCTCAAGTCCTCTACGGAGACTACAATCCCAGTGGAAAACTCCCAATGACCTTTCCCAAGAGTGTCGGACAAATTCCAATTTACTACAACTACAAAAACACGGGACGCGCTTGGTCTCAAAAGTACACCGATGAAAGCAACGATCCGCTCTACGTCTTTGGACACGGATTGAGCTATACAAATTTTTCTTACAGCGCGCTTGAATTGACAGCCCCTGAATTTGACAGCAAGGGTTCGATTGAAGTTTCTTTTGTTATAAAAAACACAGGAAACTACACGGGAAAAGAAGTAGCACAGTTGTATCTCCGAGACCTTGTTGCAAGTGTCACTAGACCTGTAAAAGAATTGAAAGGATTTGAACTGGTGTCGCTGCAGCCTGGAGAATCCAAAAAAGTGCGTTTTGTCATTGATTCCAAAACCCTTGAATTCTATTCCGCCCGTGAAAATTGGGAAAGCGAAGCAGGGACTTTCAAGGTCTTTGTTGGCGGAAGTTCAAAAACACAATTAGAAACTGAATTTTTGTTTAATAAATAAAAAATGTCGAACAAAAAAAACATCTTATCAATCAATATTTTCAGCTTATTGCTGTTGTTCAATGTCTGCACTCTAGTAGGCCAAGGGCTGCGTGCTGACGGGAAAAAAATAGTAGACAAAAATGGAAACGAGGTTCTTTTGAGAGGAATGGGTCTTGGAGGCTGGATGCTTCAAGAAGGGTACATGATGCAATCCGCAGGTATTGAAGGAGCCGGAACACAATTTGGATTTAGAAACAAAATTACCGAACTCATTGGAGAAACCAAGACCGCCGAATTTTACGATGCCTGGCTCGAAAATTACGTAAGCAAAACGGATATTGATTCCTTGGCAAGTTGGGGTTTTAACAGTGTTCGTGTTCCTTTGCACTACAACTTGTTTACCCTTCCTATTGAGCAAGAACCTATCTTAGGAACTCAAACTTGGTTGACAAAAGGCTTTGAAATGCTCGATGAATTGTTGGTTTGGTGTGAAGCCAACCAAATGTATTTGATTTTGGATTTACACGCGGCACCAGGGGGCCAAGGAAAAAACGCAGATATTTCTGACTACGACGAAACAAAACCTTCCTTGTGGGAAAGTGAAGACAACAAAATAAAAACAGTTGCCCTTTGGAGAAAACTTGCTGAACGCTATCGAGACAAAGAATGGATCGGTGGCTACGACCTGCTCAACGAAACCAATTGGCCTATGGACAACAACAATCCTTTGAGGGACTTGTCCATCCGAATCACCAATGCCATTCGAGAAGTGGACACAAATCACATCATTTATATCGAAGGGAATGGTTTTGCAAACGATTTTACAAACATGACCCCTCCCTGGGACGACAACCTCGTTTATAGCTTTCACAAATATTGGTCTTACAATGACCAAGGTTCCATCCAATGGGTGTTGGATTTGAGAAACCAGTACAACGTCCCCCTTTGGTGCGGTGAATCTGGAGAGAATTCCAATGTTTGGTTTCGGGATGCGATTCGACTGTTTGAAGACAACAACATCGGTTGGTCTTGGTGGCCCGTAAAAAGATTGGAGACAATTGTTTCTCCTTTTTCAGCGCCCATCAATAGCGGATATCGAAGCATTCTCAATTATTGGAAAGGCGAGGGGAGCAGGCCTTCCGAGACAGCTGCCTACAATGCCCTTATGCAACTCGCTGAAAACACTCTCGCTTCCAACAACAGCTACCACAAAGATGTGGTAGATGCCATGTTTCGTCAAGTGTATTCGGACAAAACCCTTCCCTTTGCAGCACACTCGATTCCTGGGGTGATCCATATGTCTGATTTCGATTTGGGAACCCTGAACCATGCCTATTACGACACAGGTGCTGCCAATTACGACCTCAGTACTGGAGCCTACGTCGCTTGGAATACCGGATGGGCCTATCGAAACGATGGTGTGGATCTCCAACCCAATACAGATGTTTCTTATAGCAACGGTTACCACATCTCCCATACTGAAAAAGGAGAATGGATGAAGTATACCGTAACCGTTGAAGAGACGGGGGTATACCAAGTCAAAGCGCGTGTTGCAACAAGTAGCAGCGGTGGAAAATTTCACCTCTCGCTTGATGGAAATGACATCACATCTACGGAGTACGTATCGAATACCGGAGGGTTTGCTTCGTTTGCAAACAAAACCATTCATGGAGTCTTTCTTGAAGAAGGAGTTCGGGAATTGACCTTCCACATAGACGGAGAAATCGCGTTTAACATTAGCCGATTGCAATTTGTGAAAACAGGTGAAGTCTCAACAATTCCATTCAAATTGATGAATGCCTATGCCGGTACTGACGAACAATCGATTGAGCTAATTTTCAACCAAGGGCTCGCTATAGAAAGTCTCTCTGAAAATTCAAAAGAAGATTTTCAGGTCAAAATCAATGGGCTGTTGGCTACCGTCGTTTCCCTTATTTCCAATTCTGAAAACCCCAAATCCTTAAGCATCGCTTTGAGTAGTCCGCTGCTGTATACAGATGAAATAGAAGTTTCCTATTCTGGAGAGGGACTCACCTCTCAAACAGACAAACCGCTCGATTCGTTTGTTAATTTCACCGCGACTAATAATTTGCCCAAAAGAAATGTCATTCCTGGAAAAATAGAAGCGGAAAACTACACAGAAATGGAGGGGCTTTCTACCGAAGAATGTACGGATATCGGGGGTGGGTTGAACATCAGCTATACGGACAATGGAGATTCTGCAGACTACCCTATTTTTGTTCGAAAAAGTGGGAAGTATAAAGTGAATGCAAGAATTGCTTCGGCATGGGATTCTGGACGTATCGGAATCTATTTGGTTGAAAACAACAGCACGACATTTTTAAAATCCATCAATACAACTGTGACTGGTGATTGGCAACAATGGGAGACCGTTTCAACTTCACTAACCTTAGAAAGTGGATTGCATCTCCTGAGATTTCGTGTCCTTTCTTCAGGCTTCAACTTGAATTGGTTGGAATTTGAGTTTTTAGACGATGATGGAGACGGCATCCCAAACAGTGAAGACCAATGTCCCAATACGAGTGCAGGAGCGGAAGTAGATTTGGTGGGGTGTGACTTGTTTGCTGTAGCTCCTTCCAACTACAGCATAGCTGTCAAAGATGCGACTTGCAATGGGAGCAACAACGGACGTATTTCCATTGAATTTGCCGACAAATCTTTCCCCTATCGCGTGCAGTTGGGAAACGGAGCGCTGCTTTCACACACGCCTGAAAGCAGCGCTAATATGTTGTTTGAAAACCTGAGTCCTGACCTCTACACGGCTTGTATCTCCATTGAGGGAATTGCAGGATACAAAACGTGTTTTGATCTTCAAGTACAAGAACCCAGTGCCTTCATTGCGCGTTCCCAAATGGGCACGAAAGACAATTCCATTTCCTTGTACCTAAGCGGCGCTGATCGTTATGTGATTGAAATTAACAAACACACATACACCACCGACCAAAACTTTTTTAACACTCAATTAAGTGGGGGATTGAATACCGTAAAAGTGTCTACAGACTTGCAGTGTCAAGGGACGTATTACGAAGAAATTGAAGTTTCAGAAGCCGTTGTCTTCAATCCAAACCCTTTTGAGAACAAAGCACAGCTCTTTGTCCCTGGAACTGACAAAAAGAGAACGTTGGTCATTTATAACATGGTCGGCAAACTCGTCTTTCAAAAGGAACTCTCTTTGGAAGGCAACCGAAATGCCATGCTGGACTTAAAGGACTTGGCAAAAGGAGTCTATTTAGCGGTTATCAAAGGAGCGTCGGGTCGTCAAACTTTTAAAATCATAAAGCAATGAGAAAAATAGCAAAAACCGGAATTGTTGGCTCTTTTTGGCTCCTAGTTTTGTCCTGTGGAGGAGACAGTGAATCCACAAACCCCTTGGCTTTAACTCCAAAAAATCCTGTTTTGGCAAAACCATTGAATGCAGCAACCTGCTTTGAAGG
>DLQL01000072.1:32463-44847 GCA_002477565.1 Flavobacteriaceae bacterium UBA7433 | reverse complement strand
CTTACGATTGTGAACCTAAACACCAACCTCGTAGTGACCAAACTACTCGGAATTGAAACGAATACGATCCGTGAACCCCTGACAAAAGGAATCCCTTACGCATGGACTGTAACGGCAAAATCCTCCAAAACCGAGGAAACTGGAGAAAGCGATCTTTGGACCTTTTTCTTAGCAAGTGATGGGATTGTGAACTACGCGCCCTTTCCGGCTGCTCTTCTCACTCCCAAATCAGGTGAGACTCTTCGGTTCTCCGGAACAGCTTCAACTTTTAGCTGGACAGGAAGTGACCCTGATTCAGATAGCGTTTTGACATACACCCTTTATTTAGATCGCATCGATGGAATGCAAAATCCTTCTGAAGAGCTGTCAAACTTGACAGCACAGAGTGTCGATGTCACATTGGAACCCAATGCCAATTATTTTTGGAGAATCAAAACCAGCGATGGATCCAACAGTAGTTACTCAAGTATTTATCGCTTTAAGACAGAATAAAAGGCATTTCCTTTTCAATGCCGATCAATGGAGGTAAAATACAAACGACGTGTAAAAATGCTATCTTTGAAAAACTGCTGTTTGATCAAATGAACTGAAAAATGATTCGAAAAGGATTCGTTGTTTTTTTTCTTAGCCTTGTGTTCCCCCTCTTCGGACAGTTTTCCGGGGTGCCTTATATTGAAAACTTTGCAAAAGAAAACTTTCAGTCAAAAGTTTGGGACATTGCTCAAGGAATCAATGGAGAGCTGTATTTAGCAACCCCAAAAGGGTTGACGGTGTTTGACGGGATTCGATGGAAAAACCATTCTGCCGGTTTTGAATCAGACTTGCGTTCCGTCTACATTGATGATGCAGAGCGAATCTATACTTCTGGCCACGGCGGTTTTGGATATTGGTCAAAAAATGACAAGGGAATACTGGAGTACACCCGCTTGTTTTTCAAACCTGTAACTGAAAGGTCTCCTTTGATGCCTGTTTTCTCAAAAATCATCGAGCTTGACGGCAATATTTTATTCCAATCTTTTCAAAAAATTCATCTCTACGACCCTCTTACCGAAGTTTTTACAATTATTGGCGCTTCCAAAGAGTTTGAAATCTTGTTTGTTTCGAAAGAAAGAGCGTTTGTCGTGGACAACGGCAAAGGCCTTTTTGAACTCAAAGAAAATTTACTGCACCCAATTGCAGGTACAACTCAGTTTCAAAAAGACATTGTAGGCGTCTTTCTGGAGGAAAATGAAGAGCTCCTGATCGTCACTAAGAAAAGAGGTGTTTGGTCTTATAAAGATGGGAAAACTGTGAAAAAAAAATGGAACAGCAACAACTCATTTGAGGCATCCTTGATCAATGATGCTGTCAAAACAAAAAAAGACAATTACGTTTTTGCTAGCCAGAGAAACGGGGTATACCTGGTTTCCAAACAAGGTGAAATTTTGTTGCACTTAGACAAAAATTCAGGCTTGCAAAACAACAGCATCCTCAGTGCTTTCTCCGACAACAACCAAAACATTTGGCTCGGGTTTGAAAACAGCCTCAGCTATTTGAATGCCAACAGTAACAGCCGCTTGTTGAATGACACTAAAAGTGAATTTGGAAATGTTTATACAAGCCTTCAGAAAGATTCCATTTTTTACTTGGGAACGAACCAAGGGGTTTTTCGAAAAAAACGAAACGATCGCCTAAAAAGCCCAGAACGCATTCCTGGAGATGAAAAACAAATCTGGTCTATTGAAGACATCGACGGTTCTATTTTAGTCGCGCATGACACTGGTGTTTCTAAAGTTGTTGGGAATCGTTTGGAAACTGTAAACACTGAAAATGGAGCTTGGATTTTTAAAAAACACCCTCAAAAAGAGGACCTGCTATACGTCGGCTATTATTCCGGTATTTGCTTGTTCAAGCGCATCGAAAACGAATGGGTGTTTCAACACAAAATAGAAGGTTTTGGCGAATCTTCGAGATTTATTGAGTTCGATCAGTTTGGGCAATTGTGGGTGGCACATCCCCAAAAAGGATATTACCGATTGGTCTTGACCCCTAATGGAGAACAGGCCAAAGAGATTTCATTTTACGGAGAACAAAACCAAAATGTAATGCCCTATGCTTATTTTTGCAAAATCGACAACAACCTTGTCTTTTTCAACCCGCTTGGTTTTTTTGAATACGATCCCATCGAAAATAATTTTATACCCGTCAAATATGCGAGTCAGATGTTCAAAGGGCTCAAAAAAACGATCAACATCAAACAATACGGAAACATCTTTTGGTTTTCTACAGAAACCTCTTTGGGCTATGTGTATCGCAATGGCAACAAGTTCAAACGGGTAGAAGAAGTCTTTGCACCGATACGAAAAAAGTATTATTTAAACGATTTCAATAAATTTACAAAGCTCAATGACTCCCTCTATGCAGTTGGAATGAACGAAGGATTGCTCTTTCATAAAATCGTTGAAAAGCCTGAAGACAAGAAAAAAATCGATCCTCCTTTGCTTCAATCACTTCACCTGATTGGAGCACAAGACACTATTACTGCCAGTATTGGTCAAAAAGCAACATTGAATGTTCCCTATAAAAATAACTTCTTAAAATTCACCTTAGCCACCCCCAAAGCCCCTGTAGGAACCCCTTGGGAGATTCAATACAAATTGGAAGGTCTTGACAATAGATGGGCTCCCTGGAAAGCCCTTACGGAATTGAATTTCCCAGGACTTGCTTCTAAAAAATACACACTGCTATTGAGGGCAAAAGACCGAGATGACAACATTTCTCTCACAACATCCACGTCTTTTTATGTGGCTTCTCCTTGGTATTTAAATGAGGTTGCCATTTTGGCCTATGTGCTAATTTTCATTGTTTTCAACGGGTGTTTTAGGGCCTACTTTAAAAGGAAAAATGTCAAACACATCGCTCTTCTTAAAGAACAAGAACGGGCAAAAAGAGTCCGTGAAAGAGAAACATACGCCTTGGAGAAATTAAAGACCGAAAAACAAATGCTCGTTTTAAAGGAAAAAAATCTCAGTCTTGAAATTGAAAATAAAAATGCAGAATTGGCTTCCTTGACGTTGAAAAGATTGCAACGAAATGAATTGATCTCTGCGCTCAAAAAAAATGTAAAAGAGCTAAAAAATTCCACTCAAGATGTAGAATTGAACTCACAAATCAAAAAATTGCTCAAGAAAACAGACAACCTACTCGTAGACAAAGAAGATTGGCTGTCTTTTGAACTGCACTTTCGAAATGCCCATGAAAATTTCTTTAAAAACATCCGCGAAAAACACAAAGATTTGTCATCAAACGAATACAAATTGAGCGCCTATTTAAAAATCAATCTTTCCTCAAAAGAAATTGCTTCCTTGATGCACATTTCTACGAGAAGTGTTGAACAAAACCGATACCGTTTGCGACAAAAATTGAATCTCGACAAGGAGGAAAATTTGGTGCGCTACATTCAGTCGTTTTAAAAATTTATTTTGTGTTTTGTTTGCTTTCCCCTGAATGGCATTTCGCCATTGCTACGCGAATTTCTCAGTCCCTTAAAGCTTGCCTTATTGCTGCCGGGTCTTTAAAAGAAGGTATAGATTAGAACAACTGCTTGGATAAACTCCTCAAAAAAGACGATTTTACACTTGTTTTTCTAATGGAATACCTACATTTTAATGACGATTCAAAAAGTATCAAATGATTTGTAGGGGTTTTTTAGAGGTATTTGTTGCCTCTAAACAGGTGGTTTTTCTTTATTTTAGCATTGCAAAGAATATAAAACCTCCCGTTGCCAAAAGTTCGGGCTTACAACCAAAAAAATGAACAAAAACTTCCTTTTAGCCCTGTTCTTGTTTACAGGAATTGTGTACGGACAAGAAACCCTACACGTAGATTTTGAAACTGTGAATGCGGACATTGTTTTCAACAGTTGGAACAGCTCTTCTACTTTTTCTAAAATTGAAAATCCAAATTCATCAGGGATCAACACCTCTAGCCATGTTGGACAGTTTACTTCAGGAAATGACAATGGAATTGGCATCGGTGTCATCGGATCAACAGAAATATTTCAAACACCCTTCGACCTGAGCAACATCAATTATTTTAAAATGAAAGTATGGTCCGAAGAAGTGATCGATGTAACCTTTCATTTGGAAAACAATCCGGACTGGGGAAATAATTTTGAAGTAACCCAAGGTGTCTTTGAAGGACAGCTGAATCAATGGGTGGAACTGACCTTCGATTTCAGTGACTTCTCAAATGCAAACATGAACAATATTGTCCTCAAAATTAGCGGTGCAAATACGACTGAAGGAGATGTGTACTATTTTGACGACATTGTCGGGTCTCCCTTGTATCCTCCAAATACGAGTACAAACCCAGCTTCAGGTGCCACAGGTATTTCTGTTGGATCAAATCTTAAAATTTCAACCAATTCAAAGTTCAAAAACACCGACGGTTCTGAACTTTCCGACCTTTCAGGGGCTGTTTCCTTGAAAATCGGAGGTGCTGATGGAACTGACGTTCCCTTTACTGCAAGCATCAACGATGCTAAAAATGTCATCACCCTTGACCCAAGTTCACCATTAGAAAATGCGACTACCTACTGGTATGGAATCATTGACAATGCCTTGGCTTATGAAAATAGAACAGAAATCATCGGAGCCAATGCTGTTTTTACAAGCAAGGAAGCAAGCGTTGGTCCTGTTGAAGAAATGCTCTTTGACTTTGACCAAAGCAATGCAGCCGTTGAATTTTCAGCTTGGGACGGGAACTCTCAATTTGAAAAGATCGCCAATCCAGACCCGACAGGGATCAACACTTCTGAAAACGTAGCTCAGTTTACTGCAGGAGACGGCGCGGGTGGTGGTGGTGGTTGGAGCCCTCTAGGTGCTGATATTCCATCGGGTGCTGTGGATTTTACAGAAACCCCATTTGTACGTGTAAAAATTTGGACGGCAAACCCAATCACGCTCACGTTTAAATTTGAAAACAATCCAACTTGGCAGGACCAAGCAGAGTTCTCTTATACCCTCCGTGAAGACGAACTAAACCAATGGACTGAAGTTGTGTATAATTTTGGCAGTGTCACACTGACAAATCAAAATAAAATCAATCTTTATTTTGATGGAGCGAGAAACCATACGACTGCAGGAACCGTTTATTACTTTGACGAGATCAAAGTAAGCGATGTTGCACCTGCTGCAACGTTCACAACCAATCCTACTTCCGGAGCTACTGAAATCCCTTTGGGAAGTAACTTACAAATCAACACCAACCTTGCCTTTCGAGATTTGGACGGCATAGAAATTACAGATTTCACAGAAAAAGTGGCCTTGAAAACAAACGATGCCAATGGTGCCGACGTCTCTTTTACAGCAAGCATCAATGAAAGTAAAAACAGCATCACCCTTGATCCAACTGAAAATTTGAGTAGCGCCACAACCTATTGGTTTGGAATTTTAGACGGAACACTTGAAACCTCTGAAAAAGAAGCAATTACCAGTGTAAATGCTACATTTACCACCAAGGCCGCTGTCGTTGGAGATGTGGTGGAAACACTGTTTGATTTTGACACGACAAATACAGCTGTTGGATTTGAAAGTTGGGGAGGTACAGGTTTTGCTAAAATTGCAAACCCAGATGCGACAGGAATCAATACTTCTAATTTTGTAGGGGAATACACACACGCAGGAAATGATTCTGGATTGGAAAACAGTCTTGTCGGTGGGAATACACCTCTGACAGCTTTGGACTTCTCAGAAACTCCTTATATCCGAGTAAAAGTATGGGTGGACAAACCCGTGAGTGTCATGGTGAGAATTCAAAATTATCCAGATTATGGCAAAGGTTTTGAACAAAGCATTGAGGTTACAGAAGTCAGCCAATGGGTGCAACTAATTTACAACTTCAGTTCTGTCACTGCTTCAAATTACGACCGTGCTCAGATCTATTTTGACAGAACCGGGTCGGGAGAATCATTAGCTGGTGATACGTATTATTTTGACGATTACGAAAAAACCAACATTGCGCCTGTGGCGACATTTACAACCAATCCTGTTTCGGGAACTGCTGACTTTGCCGTAGGGCGTACTTTAGAAATCAGCACCAACCTTGACTTCAGAAATTTGGACGATTCGGACATCACAGACTTGACAGGAAAAGTAGCTTTGAAAACAAACAATGCCAATGGAACTTCCATTCCCTTTACCGCTGCTATCAACGAGACCAAAAACACCATCACCCTTGATCCTGAGACATATCTGGAAGGTGAAACTACCTATTGGTTTGGAATTGTCGATGGAACTATTGAAACTTCCAACAATACAGTTGTTACTGGAGTCAGTGCGATGTTTACAACCAAAGTAGCCGTAGAACAGACGCTTGTAGACTATGAGACTTTTGAGGGAGGAACTAATTTTGACACTTGGCTCGGAGATGAATGTGACTTCGATACAGCCTTTTCCAATCCGTTCCAAGACGGAAACAACTCCTCTGCTACGGTATTCAAATACAGCGATACAGGCGGACAATATGCAAATGTGCGTTTTGATCTTGAAGAAAGTTTGGACCTCAGTACCAATAGCTCATTTAGTTTGATGGTTTATGTGCCTTCTGAAGGCATTAGCGGAGCGCAAACCAATCAAATCTCATTAAAACTTCAAGACGGGAATGCAGCAAGCCCGTGGGAAACACAAACTCAAATTGACAAACCTGTGGTCTTGGACCAATGGCAAGAAATTACCTTTGATTTTGCGAATGACCCTTATGTCAACTGGATTAGTATCAACACCGATCCTGAAGACAGGACCGATTTGAACAGAGTTGTCCTTCAGATGAATGGTGAAAACAACACCGACCAAGTAACCGCATATATAGACAACATCAAAGGGCCTAAAGTGTCGGATTCAGGAACGGGGAACACTGACTTTTCAGTTCCTGCAAACAACTTTCGAATTGCCGTCACAGGTGAGACTTGTTTGGACAAGGGCAATGGGAAAATTGGAATTATCGCGATTGAAAACAACACCTATAATGCGACTATCGACGACAATACCTATCCATTTGTAGACAATGCTTTGACAATTGAAAACTTAGCAAGCGGTTCCTATACGATGTGTATTTCGGTTGCAAATCAAGATTTTGAAAGCTGTTTTGCAATTGAGGTTGCCCAAGGAGAAACGCTAAAGGCCGCTGCAAAAATCATCGTGAACAAAATTCAAGTTGAAATTGAGCAAGGTACGGCTCCTTATACCGTCTATCTCAATGAAAAAGTAGTCTTAGAAACCTATGACAGTGCTTTGGAAATCGAAGGGATTCACTATGGAGATCGTCTTGAAATCAAAACAGGCATTGCCTGTGAAGGATCTTTTACAAAAACAGTTGCAACCATCGGAACAGTCACTGCCCTACCGAATCCAACAAATGGCAGCTTTGAAATCGGATTGGCAACAGAAGAAAAAGAAGTGGTCGTTTCGATTTACAATTTAAAATCCAAATTGCTAAGTCGCAAGCCGTACCCTGTTAATTCAGGAAAAATTCAATTGAATCTTGAAGGTGCCCCTAGCGGATTGTACCTGGTAAAAGTAAATGCAGAAGAAACTATCACTTTAAAAATCGTAAAACACTAAAGCCATGAAAAAATACATCTATATACTATTTGTAACTTTTACACTCGGATCCTGTAGCGGAGGGACTTCTGATGAGGGTCCAGAAGACACAAATCTAAACCCAACAACTCCGGGACTCATCTCTCCGACAAACAACTTGCTTTGTGTTGATGCTACTTTGAATTTTAGTTGGAATGCTGCCACTGATGCCGATGGAAATGCCATCAACTACTTGCTTGAAATTGCAACTGACAATCAATTTGCAAACATCGTAAAAATGCGAAATAACATCACTGCAACCTCAACACAATTTTCGTTGGAAACAGGAACTAGCTATTATTGGCGTGTGAAAGCGATGGATGAAGAAGATGGAGCGAGTGATTACTCTTCTGTCTACCAATTTTATACAGAAGGTGTCGGCTTGGTCAATCACATTCCTTTCCTGCCTGCACTGATCGGTCCAGAAATGGAAGCAACTGTTTCTGAAAGCTCAGTAACTTTGGAATGGACTGCTAGTGATGTAGACAATGACACACTCATGTATGACCTCTATTTTGGAACGACTGAAACACCGGAATTGGTTTCAGAAAACCAAAGTGAAACAACTTATGTCTCTACCGTTAGCAGCGCGTCAAATTACTACTGGAAAGTGGTTGTAAAAGATGGAAAAGGAGGTGCATCCATCGGCCCAGTTTGGCGTTTTTCTGTAAACTAAAGAGAAGAAGTACAAGGCGCATTCTTTTTTTAAATCAAACCTATTGGAAGAGGTAGTTAAGAAATTAACTGCCTATTTTTTAGACCACTCCTTGTGCCAACATGGCATCGGCAACTTTGACAAAACCTGCGATATTGGCTCCTTTTACATAATCTACATATCCGTCTTTATCCGTGCCATACTGAACACAAACCTCATGGATATCTGCCATAATTTCTTGTAATTTTTCATCTACTTCAATTCGTGACCAATGAAAGCGCAGCGAATTTTGAGTCATTTCCAACCCTGAAGTGGCCACTCCACCTGCATTGGATGCCTTGCCAGGCGCAAACAAAATTTTGGCTTTGTGAAACTCGTGTATCGCCTCTGGTGTCGACGGCATGTTGGCACCTTCACTGACGCAAATACAACCGTTTTTTAAGAGTTGCTTGGCGTCTTCCCCATCCAATTCGTTTTGCGTGGCACAGGGCATGGCGATGTCACAAGCAACCGCCCAAGGTCGTTTTCCTTTTTGAAAGCTAGCCCTTGGATATTCTTCCAAATATTCTGAAATGCGCCCTCTTTTCTCGTTTTTCAACTCCATCACAAATGCAAGTTTTGCTGCATCGATACCATCGGGGTCAAAGAGTGTGCCTGAGGAATCCGAAAGCGTCACTACTTTGGCACCTAACTGGATCGCTTTTTCAGTAGCAAATTGTGCGACATTTCCCGAGCCTGAAACGCAGACTGTTTTTCCTTCAAAAGATTTGTTCTGTGTCTTCAACATGTTTTCAGCAAAATACACCGTCCCATAACCGGTGGCCTCAGGACGAATCAGAGAACCTCCCCAAGTCAAGCCTTTGCCGGTGATGACTCCTGTAAATTCGTTGCGAAGCTTCTTGTATTTCCCAAACAAAAATCCAATCTCTCTCGCCCCTACACCGATGTCTCCTGCAGGAATGTCTTTGTTGGGCCCGATATGACGAAACAACTCGCTCATAAAGGCATGGCAAAAACGCATGATCTCATCGTCTGATTTCCCTTTCGGATCAAAGTCTGAGCCTCCTTTTGCTCCTCCCATCGGAAGAGTCGTCAGTGCGTTCTTAAAGACCTGCTCAAAGGCCAAAAATTTCAAAATGCTCAAATTTACAGACTTGTGAAAACGCAGTCCCCCCTTGTAAGGGCCAATGGCAGAATTCATCTGTATGCGAAAACCTCTGTTTACATGGATTTCACCTGCATCGTCTACCCAAGAAACTCGAAACATCAATACCCGTTCGGGCTCAACCATGCGCAATAAAATATTTTTCCCAAAATAAATGTCGTGGTCTACAATGTAAGGGATGACCGCATCTGCAACTTCTTGAACGGCTTGTAAAAATTCTGGTTCGTTGGTGTTTCGTGACTTTACCAAGTCCATGAACTCGTCGATGATTTTTTTCATACTTTGATAGGGCTTTATAGATTGCACTTGTTCTTACGAATATAACAAAAATAATACCCATAATTTGTGTAATTTACACTGTGGTTTCGATTGCACCCAGAGCCATTGCTGCATTCGCTTAAAAATCTTTATTTTTATTCCTTGAAAAAAAATCAGTCACGACACATTTGGGCGCTTTTGATCTTGTTGAGCCTTCTTTTGATGGCTCCTCGGACAACTGACCCTGTTCAAGGCAGGCATGCTTGGGCAATGGCAGATCATTTTGCCCTCTCTTTAGGGTTTTTAGACAATGGTTTTGACTTTTTTCATCCACAAACCTATTGCTTGAATCCACAATTTGCTCCTGAAAAAGCCAGAAAAAAATCAACTGCTTATTGGAGTGTTTTTCCCAAATCTCCCAAAGGAATTACCGCCGTGGATTTCCCCATACACGCTTATATTGTTGCAGGGCTTATGAAGTTGTTGGATACGCGAAGTCCTGCTATCTATCGAATGTACATGCTCTTGTTGAGCCTTGTTGGTTTGTTTTACCTCTTTAAAACAATTCTTTTAGCTACCCGCTCTTTTGCAAAAGGACTCTTTGTCATTCTATTTGTCTTATTAGCTCCTACTTATGGCTATTATGCCGTCGGATTTTTACCGAGTGCTGCAGCACTTGCGCTCCTTTTTATCGCTGCTTACCATTTTACAAACTACTTAAAAACAAACCGTTTCCAATCGTATCTTTTCGCTTTGTTACTGATCACTCTTGCAGCATTGACAAGACTCCCTTTTCTGATATATCTTCTCGGACTTTTTTGCAGTTATGGCTTCAAGGCTGTTTGGCAAAAAAAAGGCTTTGTAAAAGAGCTTGTAGGTGCAAGTATCGGTATTGGAGCCGTCCTTTTGTATTTTGTGTACAACAAAGTTGTTCTTTCCGCCAATTATGGTTCCAATTTTTTAAATTACCCTTTGCCCCCGACCTCTTTAAAAGACTTTTCAGAGGTGCTTTGTGGGACTTTGTACTACGAAAGCTGGAGGTACCTAACCCTCGTTCACTACCTATTTTTAGGGTTGCTAGTAGTATTCGTCCTAAAAAATCGCGTTCAGATCTCAATCCCTCAAAAACACCAATTTGCAATCGGTTTCCTTGGAATCGTCACCCTAGGGATGAGCTGTTATGCCTTGCTGATGGGGCGTCAATTTGTAGCTCATGATTATTACATCTTGGATACTTTTTTTCCAATACTCGTATTTTGGTTGGTGTCATTTGCATCGTGGGAGAAAAAAGTAAAACTTCAAAACCGTAAAAAACAGCTTCTTTTGATGGGGGTTCTTGCGTTTGCACTGAACCGGCTTGTGTTTGCATACGGCTATGAGGCTCGCGAAACATCGCCTCTTGAAAAAACGCGGAGAAACTTTGAAAACAGTCACGAAATCTTAGACAGCTTACAGGTGTCCAAACACGCAAAAATACTACTACTCGATGCCTACAGTCCCAATTTGGCTTTTATTGGCATGCAACGCAGTGGCTTTTGTGTCATGCAGCCTTCCTCTGAGAACCTTCAACGCGCATTGTCTTGGCAATACGACTACATCGTCACTCAAAATTTTTCGTACCGCGAAAAGGTGTTGCAAAATTGCCCTGAATTCGAAGAAGGAACAACCGTCTATTTTTCAAATGACAAATTTACTATTCACTTAAAAAAATAGTACAGGTCTTTTTCTTTTTTTAAATTTGCTTTTTAATTTTCCATCCCATGCTAGACAAAGTAAAAGAACTGATTGGCGAGGCAAAAGCCTTTCAAGCAAATACACAGGAAGAAGTAGAAGCTTTTCGAATTCAATACTTAGGTAGCAAAGGAATTTTAAAAGAGCTGTTCAACGAATTTAAAACCGTTGACAACAGCTTGAAAAAAGACCTAGGCCAAGCCTTGAACCAATTGCGTGCAACTGCAACAGACAAAGTCAGTCAGCTCAAAGACGCTATGGAAAACACTGTCAAGAGCAAAAGCCACTATGGAGATTTGACTCGTCCTGCAGAACCGATCGAATTGGGAGCAAGACATCCCATCTCTGTTGTGAGAAATCAAATCATTGAGATCTTTGATCGCATCGGCTTTACGGTTTCGGAAGGGCCCGAAATTGAAGACGACTGGCATAATTTTACAGCACTCAACTTGCCTGAATACCACCCCGCAAGAGACATGCAGGACACTTTTTTTATTGAAAAAAATCCGGATTTGCTCTTGAGAACGCATACCTCTTCGGTACAGACACGCTATATGGAAAACCACAACCCTCCGATTCGTACTTTGTCGCCTGGACGTGTGTTTAGAAACGAAGACATCTCAGCGCGTGCCCACTGTATTTTTCACCAAGTTGAAGGGCTCTACATCGATACGGAAGTTTCTTTTGCCGATCTCAAACAGACACTTTTGTACTTTACCAAAGAGATGTTTGGAAAATCAAAAATACGTTTGCGCCCGTCTTATTTCCCCTTTACAGAACCCAGTGCTGAAGTAGACATCTACTGGGGTCTTGAAACAGAAACAGACTACAAAATTACCAAAGGAACTGGATGGTTGGAAATTATGGGCTGTGGCATGGTGGACCCCAATGTTTTGAAAAATGCCAACATCGACCCAGAGACCTACAGCGGCTATGCCTTTGGAATGGGAATCGAA
>DLQL01000072.1:0-32393 GCA_002477565.1 Flavobacteriaceae bacterium UBA7433 | reverse complement strand
TTTTTAGAACAATTCAAAGCTGTTTTGTAAACTTCCTTTTTTCAAAATCCCCATCAAGTCCTCTCATATGAAAAAAGACATTGCCATTCCAAAAGTGACTGACGTCTATATGGCCATTGTAAAAGAGTACAATGAAGATTTCCAATCGGAAGACTGGAATGCCTACATCATCAACAACAAAGAGGTGGATTTGGAGATGTTTTTGATTGTTTCAAAAGGAGACGAAGAAACGACGGCCTTGGAAACGTCAAAAATGCGCCATAAAATTGAGCGATTGCCCGCCAAATCCTTTGCAAAAGTTGAATACATCAATCCTGCAATCCTGCGTTTGAACAACCGTTTTGAAGTGACCTTTTTTGAAGGAAATCAACTCTATGACAAAACTTACTTGTTCAAAAAAGGGACAGTAAAAGAGGGCGCATTGAGAAGAATTCCTTTGCTTGAAAAGGACGGTGTACTCATCAAATAATTCCTGTACAAATCAACGGTTTTGATCCCTAGTCCAAAATGTCCGCCAATAATTTGAATTGTTTTTTGGGACTTCTTTTCAAATAAACAATGTTGTATACCGTATCGATAATGGGGGTCTTTGCTTTGTTTGCTTTGTTGCTCTCATAAGCGCTTTTTAGCGCGTAATAGCCTTCTGCTACCATGCTCATTTCAAACATCGCTGCTTTGACCGTATAGCCCTTGCCCAACATGTTTCCAAACATCCGGTTTCTGCTAAATGTAGAATAGCCCGTAACCAACAAATCTCCCAGATAAGCAGAGTTGTTGATGTTGCGCTTCATTTTGTGCACTTTTTTGATAGAGCGCTTCATCTCACGAATGGAATTGGACATCAAGACAGCTTGAAAATTGTCTCCATAACCCAAGCCATGTGCAATTCCGGCGGCAATGGCGTAAATGTTTTTCAACATCGCAGCATATTCGGTTCCGATGATGTCATCCGAAACCTTGCATTTGATATAATCTCCTGACAAAAACTCACTTAACAGCACAGCTTTCGATTCGTCCTGACAAGCAATGGTCAAATAGGACAGCCGTTCCAACGCTACTTCCTCTGCATGACAAGGTCCTGTAATGACACCGATGTTTTCAAAAGGAACACCAAAGGCTTTGTGAAGATGCTCTCCGATGATCAATCCCGTTTCAGGAACAATCCCCTTGATGGCAGAAAAAATAATTTTCTCCTTAAAATCAATCGTTGCCTTGGAAATTTCGTCGTGAAAATAAGCAGAGGGTATCGCAAAAATCAATAGGTCCGCATAGGCAACCATCTCGTCGACGTCACAACTTAAAAAAAGTTGATTGTTGTTGAATTCAGCAGAAGTCAAGTAATTGGGATTGTGGCTGTGCTCTTTTATATAGTCAATCGCTGTCTCGGATCGCATGTACCAGCCAACTGTTGGCAAATTTTCACACAACATTTTAACGATTGCTGTCGCCCAACTTCCCCCTCCAAAAACGGCTACTTTTAATGGTGTATTCATGAATGTTCGATTCCTTTTTGTTCTGCCAAAAATAGCAATTAATCTGCAACAAACGAATCTATTTCAATTTATCCCAAAATGTTGTTCCAAAAATGGTTGGCAAGACGCCTGTGGAGAATCAGCCCTTTCTTCTCTATTCTACATGCAGAATTGTTATCTTTGGAAACACCTTAAACAAGCGTCTTGAGTACCGCAAAAAGTTTTATTAAAAATACCCTTGTATACGGCATCGCTGCAGTACTCCCAAAAGCCATCAATGTATTGTTGGTTCGGTTGCACACGGGAACGCTGAGTACAAGCGAATACAGTGTCAACACCTCTTTTTATGTGTGGGCGGCCTATTTTAACATCGCACTTACCTACGGAATGGAAACCGCCTTTTTTCGTTTTTTCAACACAGAAAAAGAAAAGGGAAAAGTGGTAACTACCGCTTTTATAAGCCTTTTCACTACCTCGCTACTCGCCTTGGCAACGCTCTTGTTTTTTAAAAATTCTCTTGCAGCGCTTCTCGGGTTTTCAAACTCCTTTTATTTTTCACTCCTCATATGGATTTCTATTTTGGACACCTTGGTCGTCATTCCTTTTGCCTATTTGCGTGTCGTTGGAAAATCCAAAAAATACACTTTGCTACGCGTAATCAACATCTTGATCTACACGTTTTTCAACCTCCTCTTCTTGTGGGCATTGCCAAAAATTTCTGAAATCAATTCTTCTTTTTCAGAGAGTATTGGGAACGTTTACCGAGCCGATTTTAAAGAAGGATATATTTTTGTAGCCAACCTCATTGCAAGTGCTGCCACCTTTTTAATGGTCTTGCCACTCCTATTTAAATTTCAATTTTCTTTTGACAAAAAGATTCTTAAAAAAATGCTTTCTTATAGCTGGCCTATCTTTATTGCTGGGTTGGCCTATACCACCAATGAAAATTTAGACAAACTTTTGCTGGAAGATTGGCTGGGGAAAAGTGTGATGGGTGCTTATGCAGGTGCTTATAAAATTGGTGTCATCATGTCTCTTTTCGTCATGGCTTTTCGTTTGGGCGCCGAACCGTTTTTCTTCAACCACGCACAAGACAAAAACGCTCCAAAAACCTATGCCTTGATTTTAAAATGGTTCGTGATTTTGGGGGTTTTCTTTGTCGTCATCATCGTCGGTTATTTAGACGTGGTTGCGCAAATTTTCCTCGGCGACAAAGCCTACTACCAAGCCTTATCAATCGTTCCTGTCATTTTGATGGCCAACTTGTTTTTGGGGATCTACAACAACCTGTCCATCTGGTACAAACTCACAGACAGAACCCACTACGGAATGTACATTTCTTTGTGGGGCGCTGCAACAACTGTTCTATTGTTGGGGCTTTTGATTCCCCAAATTGGATTTATGGGTGCTGCTTGGGCAACGCTTGCGGCTTATGGAAGCATGTTGTTGCTTTCTTACTGCATCGGACAAAAACACTATGCCGTTCCCTATGATTTGAAAAACTGCGTTTTTTACTTGGTTTTAGGAGCCGGAATGAGCGGTTTGTCTTTTCTAAAATTTAGAGGTAACTTTACAGTAAGTGCTCTTTTTATCTTATTGTTCTTATTCATTGTCTATGGAAAAGAAAAAGAAGAACTAAAAAAAATAAAGCGCTGATGCGTTAACTGCCAAAAAACAACAAACGCGTTTCATTCACATTAAAAATTGAGCCCCATGAAAATCAACATCATCAACAAATCAAAACACTTCCTCCCGCATTACGAAACTCTTGCTTCTGCAGGGATGGACTTGAGGGCCAATCTCGATGAAGTCATAATACTCAAACCCATGCAAAGAGCAATCGTCAAAACAGGCCTTTTTATCGCCTTGCCTGTTGGAACAGAGGCCCAAGTAAGACCCAGAAGCGGTCTGGCAGCGAAAAATGGGGTGACGGTCCTGAACAGTCCTGGTACCATCGATGCGGATTATAGAGGTGAGATTGGGGTCATCTTGATCAATCTGTCCTTAAAAAATTTTACGATAAATGACGGAGAACGCATCGCGCAATTGGTCATTGCAAAACACGAACGTGCCGAATGGCGGGAAGTCACCGAATTGGACAACACCGAAAGAGGCGCTGGAGGTTTTGGAAGTACAGGTGTTTAGCACAAAAAGGAAATCCCCCTATTCAATTACAAATCAAAACCAATTTTGACGTCCAATTTGTGAGCGATGATCTTATTGAGCTGCGCCTTCAATTCAGGAATTTTTACGTCTTTCAGCGCATCGTTGGAAAAAGCGTACATCAACAAGGCTTTGGCTTCCTTTTTAGGAATTCCTCGTTGTTGCATGTAAAACAAGGCGCTTTCGTCCAATTGGCCGATGGTACAACCGTGCGAACATTTTACATCGTCTGCAAAAATCTCCAATTGAGGCTTGGTGTTTACCGAAGCTTTGTCTCCGACAATAATGTTGTTGTTCTGCTGAAAAGCATTGATTTTTTGAGCAGCTTGTTCCACGATTACCTTGCCGTTGAACACCCCAGTCGCACGGTCGTCATAAATGCCTTTGTACATTTCATGAGATTCGCAATTAGGTGCCTTGTGTTTGACCAAAGTATGGTTGTCGACATGTTGCTTTTCATTCAAAATAGAAATGCCGTTGAGGTGAGACACACAGTGCGTTCCTTCCTGGTAAAATTCCAAATTGTTACGTGTCAAATTCCCGCCAAAAGAAAAGGTGTGTACGGAAGCGACACTGTCTCTTTCTTGAGAGACGAAGGTGCTGTCAATCAAAGAAGCAGAAGCCCGATCGTTTTGCATTTTATAAACATCCACAATCCCTCTGGTCTTTACAAAAATCTCAGTGACTGAATTGGTCAAGGTATTGTTTTCTGTCAGACTTTGGTGGCGTTCAACGATTTGTACATGTGCATTTTCCCCAACAATGACCAAATTTCGAGGTTGGATCAAAAGCTCTTTTTCGGTTCCCGTTGAAAAGTTTACAATTTGAATTGGTTTGGGAACTACAGTATTTTTGGGAATCTGAATGTACGCTCCTTCATTTGAAAAGGCGGTATTCAAATCCGAAAGACTGTTTTTTTTGTTAGCCAATTGGTTGAAATACGCATCAATGACCATTTTGTATTTAGGCTTTTCCAAAGCTGCAGACATCACACAAACGTCCAATCCGTCATGCGTGGTTTCCGAAAGAAAAGAACTAAAAACACCGTCGATAAAAATCAAATTGTAACAATCTGTTTCATTGAGCAAGAATTTTTTTACCTGTTCGTATGCCAACGTGGGAATTGCCTTTGGAAACACATTGTAATCGTGTTTCAAAACAGCATTCAAACTGGTGTATTTCCATTCTTCGTCTTTTTTAGTCGGAAAACCTTTGCTCTCAAAGGCACCAAAAGCTTCGGTACGAATATCGTGAACCTTCGATGTGGTGTCGATATCTACTTTGTTTTCAAAAGCCAAAAATGAGGAGGCCAATTTTTCTTTTAATTCCATTGTATAAGGTTGTAAAGTCTCGGAAAATTCCCAAAAATGAGAAGTGAAATCCGAAAATCTAAATTTATGCTTTCAGTTCTTCTTTGATCCAATCGTATCCTTTTTCTTCCAATTCCAAGGCCAGTTCTTTGCTGCCTGATTTGACAATTTTACCGTCGTACAATACATGGACAAAATCGGGAACGATATACTCTAAAAGTCTTTGGTAATGGGTGATTACAATCACCGCATTGTCATTGGATTTCAATTTGTTAACCCCGTTGGCAACGATGCGAAGTGCGTCGATATCCAACCCCGAATCGGTTTCGTCCAAAATCGCCAATTTGGGTTCCATCATGGCCATTTGGAAAATCTCATTTCTTTTTTTCTCTCCTCCCGAAAAGCCTTCGTTCAAAGAGCGAGAAAGAAATTTTCGATCAATCTCCAACAATTCGGACTTCTCGCGAATCATTTTCAACAAGTCTTTGGCAGGCATTTCTTCCAACCCTTTGGCCTTGCGTGTCTCATTGATGGATGACTTGATAAAGTTGGTTACGGTAACTCCAGGGATTTCAACCGGATATTGAAAAGATAAAAACACGCCTTCGTGTGCTCTTTCTTCGGGTGCCAATTCGCTGATATCTTTTTCGTTCAATGCGATGTTCCCTTCCGTCACTTCGTATTCTTCTTTCCCAGCAATCACAGATGCCAACGTACTTTTTCCGGCTCCGTTAGGGCCCATAATGGCATGAACTTCTCCTGCATTTACCTGGATGTTCAATCCTTTTAGAATTTCCTTGTCTTCTATTCTGGCGTGTAAATTCTCTATTTTTAACATTTCCTTCTTTTTAAGATGTGTGCTTGTTCGTGTTGGAAGCTATGAATGGGCTTCAAGCGGGCGTCTTTAAAATTAATTTTACCCTACAGAACCTTCCAAGCTGATTTCTAATAATTTTTGTGCTTCTACAGCAAATTCCATCGGCAATTTGTTGAGCACGTCTTTGCTAAAGCCATTGACAATGAGTGCGATTGCTTTTTCGGTATCGATGCCTCGTTGGTTGCAATAAAACAGCTGGTCTTCTCCAATTTTACTCGTCGTTGCTTCGTGTTCTATCTGAGCAGTCGTGTTCTTTGCTTCTATGTATGGAAAGGTATGTGCTCCGCATTGGTCGCCCATCAACAAAGAATCGCATTGAGAGAAATTCCGTGCATTTTCTGCCCTGCTGTTGATTTGCACCAAGCCTCGGTAACTGTTTTGAGATTTCCCAGCGGAGATGCCTTTGGAGATGATGGTGCTTTTGGTGTTTTTTCCCAAGTGAATCATTTTGGTCCCCGTATCTGCTTGTTGAAAATTGTTGGTCACCGCGATGGAATAAAACTCTCCTACAGAATTGTTTCCTTTCAATACGCACGAAGGATATTTCCAAGTCACAGCAGAACCGGTCTCTACCTGCGTCCAAGAGATTTTTGCATTGGTCTCGCAAATCCCTCTTTTGGTTACAAAATTAAAAACCCCTCCCTTGCCATCTTTGTCTCCAGGAAACCAGTTTTGAACCGTGGAATATTTGATCTCTGCATCGTCCATCGCAATCAATTCAACCACCGCTGCGTGCAGCTGGTTTTCATCTCGAGCAGGTGCAGTACACCCTTCCAAATAACTCACATAACTGCTTTCGTCAGCAATGACCAAAGTCCGTTCAAATTGTCCTGTTCCTCCCTCGTTGATTCGAAAATACGTGGACAATTCCATCGGACATTTGACTCCTTTGGGAATGTAACAAAACGAACCGTCCGTAAAAACAGCGGAGTTCAAGGCCGCATAAAAATTGTCTGTTTTGGGAACGACTGTCCCCATGTATTTTTTAACCAATTCAGGGTGCTCCTGAATGGCTTCAGAAATGGGACAGAAAATAATGCCTTTTTCTGCCAAGGTCTTTTTAAAAGTGGTGGCTACCGACACAGAATCAACAACGATGTCTACAGCAACCCCTTGCAATTTTTTCTGCTCGTCAATGGAAATTCCCAATTTTTTGTACATTTCCAGCAATTCTGCATCTACATCGTCCAAACTCTTGTTTGGGTCTGCTTTTTTGGGTGCAGAATAGTAACTGATGGCTTGAAAATCGGGTTTTTCATAACGGACATTCGCCCACTCCGGTTCTTTCATTTCTTGCCAGATTCGAAAAGCGTCCAAACGCCAATCGGTCATCCATTGGGGCTCGTTTTTCTTTTGAGAAATGGCGCGAACGATGTCTTCGTTGAGGCCTTTTGGAAAGGTATCCGATTCAATGTCTGTATAAAACCCGTACTCGTATTCTTGAGTTTCGAGTTCTTTTTTTAAATCGTCTTCTGTGTATTTCATGGATCCACATTTAAGTCAAGCTGTTCGCAAGGAAAAATTGCCCTTTTGCTTGTCTTGTTTAAATCTTATGTTCTTCTTTTTTGCAACGCTCTTTGGGTTTTTGAATCGTCTCTTTTTACAGTGAAAAAGATTCCCCACAACCACAGGTTCTGTTCGCGTTGGGATTATTAAAAACAAAACCCGTTCCGTTCAGCCCGCCAGAATACTCCAAAGTGGTCCCAATCAGGTACAAAAAACTCTTCTTGTCAACGATGATTTTCACCCCATTGTCTTCAAAAACCTTGTCCTCTTCCTGGCTGTTTTTGTCAAAATCCAAATCGTAAGACAAGCCCGAACAGCCGCCACTTTTCACCCCAACTCGAACAAAATCTTTGCCGGGATCAAAGCCGTCTTCCGACATCAATTCGATGACTTTTTTCTTTGCGATGTCTGAAACTTTTATCATAGTGCAATTGCTTAACTCATATACTGTCTGCAAAGATACGATTTGTAAACTGTATTTAGAACAAATCCAAGTTGAATTAATTTATCCTTTGATAGAATCCTTTTATCCAAAAGCGAGATATTTTTCTAAAAATAAATCCAAAAGTCAAAAAAAAGATGGAATTTTGCAATTCTTAAAAGCAAGTCCTATGTTAGAAGACAAAGCCCCCAACAAAACAAGCCTCTCCGAATTGGGCGAATTTGGCCTGATTCGCCACTTGACCGAAACTTTTAAAATTGGTCAAAAATCCACCGTGAAAGGCGTAGGAGACGATGCCGCAATTTTGGACCACAAAGGCCAAAAAACCCTTGTGACAACAGACTTGTTGGTGGAAGGGATTCACTTCAACTTGGCCTACATGCCACTAAAACACCTCGGCTACAAAGCAGTCATGGCCAACCTTTCAGATATCTATGCCATGAATGGAACTGCCACTCAAATCACAGTTTCCATCGCAGTCTCAAACCGTTTTACGCTAGAAGCTTTGGAAGAACTGTACGCCGGCATCCAACTGGCTTGTGAAACCTACAAAGTAGATTTGGTAGGAGGAGACACCAGCTCTTCCCAAACAGGACTGCTGCTCAGTATTACGGCTATTGGAACTGCCAAAGAAGAAGAACTTGCCTACAGAAGTGGCGCGAAAGAAAACGATTTGTTGGTGGTTACTGGTGATTTGGGTGCAGCATATCTAGGGTTACAAGTCTTGGAGCGAGAGCGCCAAGTGTTTGAGGTAAATCCCAATGCACAACCAGACCTAGAGGCTTATACCTATTTGGTAGAACGCCAATTGAAACCCGAAGCACGCAAAGACATCGCTCCATTGCTCCGAGAATTGAAGGTCAAGCCTACGAGTATGATTGACATCTCTGACGGACTTTCCTCAGAAGTGATCCACTTGTGCAAAAGTTCAGACCTCGGTTGCAATGTCTACGAAGACAAACTGCCTTTGGACCCTCAAGTCATCTCCACTTCGGAAGAATTCCAAATGGACAGTACCGTGGTGGCTCTGAACGGAGGAGAAGACTACGAGCTTTTGTTTACGGTGGCGCAAACCGATTTTGAAAAAATCAAAGGAAATCCCAATTTCTCTATCATCGGACACATGACTCCCAAAAACGACGGCATTCATTTGGTCACCAGAGCCCATCAAAAAATGGAACTCACCGCACAAGGATGGGATGCACTTTTGAAAAAACAATAGCAATTTCGACTTGGAGATTCGGGTTTCGTGATTCTAGGTTCGAAGTTGGTTGAACATCCCCAGCATTCAAAATAGCTGTTTTTTGTCTTTTTTTTAGAAAAACGGCCCCAATAAAAAGGTTTCTGTATCTTTAAAGCATTTAGACATTCCCTCAATCCCATCATATGAAAAACACAATTTTAGCAACAGGCGGCACCGGATATGTAGGCGCCTGGGTAGTCAAAGGACTGCTTGAAAAAGGGCATACTGTGCGCTTGACAGTTCGCGATAAAACCAAAAAAGAAAACTACCGGTTTCTATCAAAAATTGCTGAGGATTCAATCGGATCCTTGGAAATATGGGAAGCCGAGTTGTTAAAAAAAGGAAGCTTTGACAAAGCAGCAAAGGGCTGTGATCGCATTGTACATATGGCCTCTCCTTTTCGACTGAATGTCAAAAATGCCCAAAGTGATTTGGTCGATCCAGCGGTCAAAGGAACCCTCAATGTGCTGCAAGCAGCCAACCGTTCCAACTCCGTAAAAAAAGTAGTGCTGACTTCGAGCATCGTCGCGGTATTTGGAGACAATGCCGATCAAAAAAAACTAGGTCTTACCGCCTTTACAGAGGCCCACTTTAACAACTCTAGCACACTAAAGCACCAGCCCTATTCTTTTTCAAAAGTGCAAGCAGAAAAAAGTGCTTGGGAGCTCGCCAACCAACAAAGCGATTGGCAGTTGGTCGTGATGAACCCCGCTTTTGTCATGGGGCCCTCACTCACTCAAAATTCACAGTCGGAAAGCTTGAAAATCATGTCTGAAATCTTGTCGGGAAAGTACCGATCAGGAGCTCCTGAATTGTACCTGGGCTATGTAGATGTTCGCGATGTCGCAAAGGCCCATGTCTTCGGTCTCGAAAACGAAACCAAAGGAAGACACATTTTATCCGGGCGTGTTACAGACATGCTCTCTTTTATCCAACTCGTCAAAGAACACAGCCAGCACAAAAATAAATTGCCCAACACATTTGCTCCGAAATGGCTGCTGGGCATCGTCGGTTTTTATTTTGGAATTACCCGAAAATTTGTCACTAACAACGTGGGCATTCCGATTGACATCGACGCCTCCAAAAGCAAAGAAAAATTAAATTTGAACTACCTCCCCTTGGAACAGACTGTGAAAGATATGGTGCTGCAAATGGAAGTTGATTGACCCCTACAAAGACATGCCACACCTCCTTCAAAACAAAACCCTAAAAATTGTCGTAGACCTCCCCTTGGAAAACTACCGCCTTGCTCGCTTTGATTGGACAGGAAAAATTGTGTCTGTAAAATTTGACGGCACCGAAGTTTCAGGCCGAGAAAAAGCAGGCGATAAAAACCATGTACAACTTGGAAAAGGCTTTTACAACGAGTTTGGGATTGTCAGGCCTGTCGGGTTTGAAGCAACGGAAATAGGAGGATGGTTTCATAAAATAGGAGTCGGTTTGTTAAAAAAAGAGGACGGCCAAGCCTATGCTTTTGACAAAGCCTACAAAATAAAGCCGGCTGTCTTCAAAATCCACAAAGAAGCACAAAAAATAACAATCCGTTGTACGCCGCCTTCGGTCAACGGCTATGCTTATGTCTTGCACAAAAATATACGCTTGTTGGAAAGTGGATTTCAGCTTCAGACACGGCTAGAAAATACGGGAGAAAAAACAATTGCCACCGACGAATACAACCATAATTTTCTGGCCATTGACTCCCAGTTTACCAAAGAAAATTACCGCTTGAAGTTCCCTTTCGATTTGGACCCCAACAACTTTGAACAAAGCATCAATCCTGAAAACAGGCTCTGTTTTGACCAAAAGGACATGGCTTTGAATGCGCCTGTCAGAGAGCCTTTCTTTTTCAGCGACCTGAGTGGCGGTAAAACCTTTCCCGCAAGTTGGGAACTGACCAACCAAAATCGAAATTTTAAAATTCGAGAAGAGGCGAGTTTTCAGACAAACAAAGTAAATGTATGGGGATGGGAACAGGTCTTGAGTCCTGAACTGTTTTGCGAAGTCCTTGTCAAGCCAGGACAATCCATGGAGTGGTCCCGGACTTACAACCTGTCGAAGCTCCGTTAAAAAAACCAAGTCTAAAAAATGTAGCTGTATTTCTAGGCCTTTTCGGCATCCAATCCACCTAACACTCTGTTGGAACCGGAACTAAACTTTGGTCCCAAAAACAGAATGAGAATCTCTTGCCCCTACCCTTCTAATTTTGTTGACAATTCAAACCACCGACCTTCCTTGTCTTCGATCTCTTGAATGATTTTTTGCAGCGCTAGAGACCGTTCGTTGATTTGATCTTCCGGTATTTCTCCTTTGGAAAATTGCGCCTCTATGGATTCTTTTTGACTTTCCAACTTGGCAATGTCACTTTCTAAAGTACCGTATTCTCTTTTTTCTTGGTAACTCAACTGCACCTTTTGCACTGATTTTTCTGCGGATTTTTTTTCGACTGGGCGTTCTCCCGTCTTTACAGCAGTAGCTTCAGTGGGTTTGGAATCTTCATAGGTCCTGAAATCCGAATAATTTCCCGGAAAATTTTCTACCGTACCCGCTCCGCGAAAAACGAACAAAGAGTCGACAATTTTATCCATAAAATAACGGTCATGAGATACGACTATGAGGTTTCCTGGAAAATCCAACAAGAAATTCTCCAAGACGTTTAGGGTGACAATGTCCAAATCATTGGTGGGCTCATCCAAAATCAAGAAATTTGGATTTTGGATCAATACGGCACAGAGGTACAAGCGTTTTTGCTCGCCACCACTCAACTTCTCCACAAAATCATATTGGCGTTTTCTAGAAAACAAAAAACGCTCTAACAGTTGCCCCGCAGAAATCTTGTTGCCTTTGGCCAAGGGAATGTAATCCCCAAATTCTTTGACCACGTCGATGACCTTTTGACCTTCTTTGGCTTGGATTCCATTTTGGGTGTAATAACCGTATTTAACGGTCTCTCCCAAAATCACTTTCCCCTGATCTACAGGTGATTTTTGGGTTATGATATTTAAGAAACTTGATTTCCCTGTTCCGTTTTTTCCGATTACCCCAATCCGTTCCCCCCGTTTGAACACGTAGTCAAAACCCTCGAGGATTTTCAAATCGTCAAATGCTTTGTAAACTTTGTGCAGCTCGAGAATTTTACTCCCCAAACGCTCCATGTTGATTTCCAACTGTACCTTGTGTTCACTCCGTCGGTTTTGGGCTTTCTCTTTGATTTTGTAGAAATCGTCAATCCGAGATTTGGATTTTGTCGTTCTTGCTTTGGGCTGACGTCGCATCCAATCCAGTTCTTTTTTAAACAGGTTTTTGGCCTTTTCTTGAACCACTTGCTCCAAGGCCACTCGCTCTTCTTTCTTTTGAAGGTAATAGGAATAACTCCCTTTATAGCGGTAGAGTTGCCCGCTGTCCAATTCGATGATTTCTGTACACACCCGTTCCAAAAAGTACCGGTCATGTGTGACCATAAACAGGGTCATTTTTTCTTTTTTAAAGAAAGCTTCCAGCCATTCAATCATTTCCAAGTCCAAGTGATTGGTTGGCTCGTCCAAAATCAACAAATCGGGTTTGTTGATCAAAACAGTGGCCAATCCCAAGCGTTTTTTTTGCCCTCCGGAAAGCTGCCCCACTTTTTGACTGAGGTCATCAAATTTCAATTTGGACAAAATCTGCTTGTACTGCGTTTCAAAATCCCACGCATCGTATTGGTCCATCAGTTCAAAAGCACGTTGGTAGGCATCGGCGTCCTCTGGATTTTCAAGTGCTGCTTCGTATTGTTTGATGACTCTAAGGGTTGGGTTGTCAGAGGCAAAAACAACCTCTTCAATGGTCAATTCCGCGTCCAAATGGTCGTCTTGTGCCAAATAACCGATGTGGATGTCTTTTCTGCGAACTACCTGACCAGTATCGGAACTGTCTCTTCCAGAAATGATGTTCAGAATGGATGTTTTTCCGGTCCCATTTTTGGCGACAAAGGCCACTTTTTGATCTTTGCTGATTCCAAAAGAGAGGTTTTCAAACAAAACGCGCTCTCCATAAGACTTGGAGATATTTTCTACAGATAGGTAATTCATTCGGATGCTATTGAGTGCTCAAAGATACAGAGACTTCAAGGAATATTTGGGCTTTCCAAGAAAAAAGGACTGCGCAGAAACTAAGCCTGTAAAATGGAACTTGTGTTTTTGTTTGAAGGTCACAACCGTTTCAAATTTTTCATGTAATTTTAAAGGCGCTTTCCAAACAACACTTGCGTCAAAAACAGAACCTATATCCATGCCAACTGCTCCTGTGCTTTCTGTCAAAAACCTTCACATCTCTTTTGTGTCAAAAGCAAAAACAAATCCTGTGGTTCAAAACCTTTCTCTTGAGTTGCACCCAAATGAAATTTTGGGAATTGTCGGAGAATCGGGAAGTGGGAAATCGGTTTCTTCCTTGGCAGTTTTGGGCTTGCTCCCTAAAAAAGAGGTCTTGTTGGAAGGGAGCATCACTTATGAAAACCAAGAACTCCTTCGTCTTTCAGAAAAAGAGTTCCGCAAGCTAAGAGGCAGCGACATCTCTCTTATTTTTCAAGAACCGATGAGCGCCTTGAATCCGAGCATGACCTGTGGGCTTCAAGTACAAGAGGTCTTATTGCAACACACAAAAATGTCCAAAAAAGAAGCCAAAGCAGCAGTCCTTGGGTTGTTTGAAAAAGTAAAACTCCCAAGAGCGGCAGCAATGTACAACCAATACCCGCATCAGATTTCCGGAGGGCAAAAACAACGGGTCATGATCGCCATGGCGATTGCCTGCAAACCAAAAATCCTCATTGCCGACGAACCAACTACAGCCCTGGACGTGACTGTTCAAAAAGAAATCATCAAACTCTTGAAAGAGCTGCAAGTAGAAACAGGAATGAGCATTCTTTTTATCTCACACGACCTCTCTTTGGTGGCTGAGATTTGCGATCGTGTTGCCGTCATGTACCAGGGAAAATTGGTGGAACAAGGAGCGGCTGATAAGCTGTTTGCGAATCCTGAGCACAATTATACAAAAGCACTCATCGCCTCAAAACCTCGGATTTATGAACGGTTAAAAAAACTACCTACTGTCAAAGATTTCATTGAAAACACCGTCAATCCAGCCCTGTACACGGAAGAAGAAAGACGGAAATTCCACCAGGTCATGTACGCCAAAAAACCGCTGTTGGTAATCAAAGACTTGAAGAAGTATTTTGTGAGAAGCCGTTCTTTTTGGTTTCAAAAACAGGAACCCGTCAAGGCCGTAGACAACGTATCTTTTCAACTTTACGAAGGAGAAACACTCGGGTTGGTCGGGGAGTCGGGTTGTGGAAAATCTACTTTGGGCCGAACGCTGTTGCAATTGGAAAAAGCGACTTCAGGGAAAATGTTTTACAAAGGAAAGGACTTGACCCTCCTCAAAACCAAAGAACTCAAAGCGCTCCGCAAAGACATTCAAATCATCTTTCAAGACCCCTATTCTTCTTTGAACCCACGAATCCCTGTCGGAAAAGCCCTGATGGAGCCCCTGAAGGTTCACGGCATTTTAAAATCCCCCGCCGAACGCAAAAAAAGGGTCTTGTCGCTTTTGGAAAAAGTTGGCTTGCTGCCCGAACACTTTGATCGGTATCCTCATGAATTTTCAGGAGGTCAACGACAGCGGATTGGAATTGCCAGAACCATCGCCCTTCAGCCCAAATTGATTGTCTGCGATGAATCTGTCTCTGCCTTGGACGTTTCCGTTCAGGCACAAGTATTGAACTTGTTAAACGAACTCAAAACAGCATTTGGCTTTACCTATATTTTTATTTCACACGATTTGTCTGTGGTCAAGTACATGTCCGACCAGCTGCTGGTTATGAACAAAGGAAAAATCGAAGAAATAGGCGATGCAGATTCGATTTATACAAAGCCATCCTCTGTTTATACCGAAAAGTTGATCGCATCTATTCCCCGAGGAAAGCAACTGCTGTAACATCCATTTAGAACCCACAAAAGAGCGTTTGAGTTGATGTATAAAATTGTATCTTGCCCCTTAATTTCTTCTTCTAAAGACTGCAGGCATTCCATGAGCATCAAAATCTTATATTTCGTTACAGCCTTGACCCTCGTCTCTTGTGGTGCTCGAAAAGAAGTTACAGAACGAACAGTTCTGATGGAAAGCTCCGCCAGAAAAATTCTCAAAAACCACCAAAAAAACAAATTTGACAAACAAACACTGAGCGCCGATCTCAAGTTGAACTTCGCAAAGAAAAACAGCAGCCGAAACGTCTCTGTAAAATTGCGAATTCAAACAGGAAAAATGCTTTGGCTAAGTGGTTCTTTCTTTGGATTGCCCATTCTCAAAGCTACCATTACACCGAACCACGTTCGGTACTACAACAAATTGAACAAAACCTATTACGAAGGTGATTTTTCTTCGTTGAGCAAGCTGCTCGGTACGGCAGTGTCTTTTGAAATGCTTCAAAACTTGCTCTTAGGAGATGCCATCGTTCCTGTAAGAAGCAGGCATTTCAGTGCTAAAATAGCCAATCAATCCTACCTTTTGCATCCCAAAAACTCAAAACACCCCCTGCGTTTTTGGATCCATCCTTTTTATTACAAAATCGAAAAACAGGAAGTCCGAAATACCGACAAAGAACAAGTGCTGACAATTGCCTATAAAAACTACAAAAACATTGAAAATACAAGGGTTCCTGGAAGCATTGAACTCTGGGTACAAGACAAGACTGAACGAGCACAAATCGACATTGACTTCCGATCGGTTTCCGTAGACAAAAAACTCTCCTTTCCCTACAAAGTCCCAAAAGGATATCAAAAAATTGACGACTGATGGAAAAAAGATCCGCCTTGCAAAAACGCCCCAAAAAAAGATGTAAAAGCATTTCTTTCGCGCGTATTCTCTTTTGTATTTGTCTCTTGTTTGCATCCTTTTCAGCAAATTCCCAGTCCAAAAAACAAAAGGCACTGGAAGCGAAAAGAACACGCCTTCAAAAAGAAATCAAAAAGGTAAACACCCTGCTGTTTGACACTCAGAAAAAAGAAAAAAACCTGTTGCAGCAGGCAAAGGATTTGAAGCAAAAAATAAAAGTTCGCTCCCAACTCATCAAAACCTTAGACCAAGAAAAAAACCTGTTGGACTCGAAAATCAACGCCAATAGCCTTCGGATTCAAAACCTAAACGAAGCTTTGACACTTCTAAAAAAAGAGTATGGCGACATGGTCTACAAATCTTTCAAAAGCAAATCCTTGCAGAGCAGAATGTTGTTTGTCCTCTCTTCAAAAGATTTTCACCAAGCGTCTAAAAGAATCCAATACATGCGACAATACCGGGCGTTTCGCAAAAAGCAAGGAACAGAGATTGCCGTCAAAACAACTCAAATCGAAGCGCTAAACAGCAAACTTTTGGTCCAAAAAATACAAAAAGAAAACTTGGCTTCGGAACACCGAGAAGAACAACTCAAAATCGAAGTAGAAAAAGAGGAACAAGAAAATTTGATCAGCAAGGTCAAATCCCAAGAAAAAACCTACGTGGCGCAAATCAAAAAGAAACAACGAGAAGAACGCAGCATTGATCGAGAAATTGAAAGGCTGATCCGAGCGGCCATCGCAGCTTCTAAAAAGAAAGCAAAGAGCAGTGCCAAAGGGTTCTCACTGACTCCAGAAGCCAAACTTTTGGCTTCTAAATTTGCCTTCAACAAAGGCAAGCTTCCCTGGCCAGTGGTCAATGCCTTGGTGGTTCGAAACTTTGGAAAAATCCCTCACGAAACACTCCGTGGCATCACCATTCAAAGCAATGGCATTCATATTGCAACCAACAAAGGAGCCGATGCAAAAGCGGTCTTCGAAGGAACTGTGCTTGCCATTCAAGTAGGTTCCAGCGGCTTGAAAACCGTCATGATCCAACACGGGAATTACATTACGCTCTATAGCAATTTGGAAACGTTGGCTGTTCAAAAAGGAGAACGCATTTCTTTGAAACAACCGTTGGGAAAAATTCATACAGACAAGGTAACCGGAAAAACCATTTTAAAATTCCAAATCTGGAAGGACGTGCAGAAAGAAAACCCCAAATCGTGGCTGTTGCGATTGTAATGACAGTCGATTGGCAGCAATTATACAAACAAAGATTTTAACTCGGTAGCGTCTGCAGCTTTTAGCTTTCCCGAAAGGACCAAACTCAATTGGCGTCTGCGCAAAGCCGCTTCAAAGCGTTCTTTTTCCAAGTCTGTTTCTGGAAAGAGCTTCGGGACTGTTATCTTTTCTCCGTCAGCGCCCAAAGCGACAAAGGTGTAGATTCCTTCATTGACTTTTGTTTTGTGTCCTGAAAAGCGGTCTTCAATCCAGACATCTGCATAAATTTCCATAGAGGTTCCGAAAGCCCTCGACACTTTGGCCGCTATGGTCACTGTACTGCCAATGGGAACGGTTTTGTTAAAAGCCACGTGATTGACCGCTACTGTAACGGCGATTTGTGCCGAATGCCTTTGCGCTGCAATGCAACACACACGATCCATTCGAGACAGCAACTCCCCACCAAACATGCCGTTCAAAGCATTGGTGTCGCTTGGCAAAACCAAGTCTGTAGAAATACTGAGAGATTCTTTTGCTGTTTTTGTTTTCATACAAAGTCATTTTAAACAAGGCCTTTTCGAATTGGCCTCGTTAGCCAAGTTACAAAAATATCTTTCTGAGCAGCTCTCAGAACTTACTTTTTGTGTTTTGGTGAGCACGGACGCCAAATGCCGCCTTTTGAGCCTTAACATCTGTGCTCACCAAAACACAAAAAGCCTATCTTTACAAATGCCCGACTTGAGTAGGTCGTTTAAATAATTGACCTTTTTTAAGCAGTCAAGAGTGGGTCAATAAACGATTTAAAGACAAAAAATAAGATGCAAAACCGATTGACTGTCTCCTTGTTACAAACAAATCCTGCTTGGAAAGACACAGGCAAAAACCTGCTCGATATCGAAAACAAACTGCTTGAAATTTCTTCGGAAACAGACTTGGTGTTGCTGCCAGAAATGTTTGCAACGGGCTTTGTCACCGACCCAGCCGATGTGGCAGAAACCATGGAGGGAATGACGGTGCACTGGTTGCAAAAAATGGCAAAAACAAAACAAGTCGCTCTTGCGGGCAGTCTGCCAATCAAGGTAGCAAACCACTGTTTCAATCGCTTTGTCTTTGCAGCTCCCTCTGGAAAAATTTCCTTTTACGACAAAAGACACCTATTTGCCTTCGCAGGAGAAGACCAACACTACACTCCTGGCGCCGCGCCGCTCGCCATTACCTACAAAGGATGGAAGCTCGCTCCTTTTGTCTGCTACGATTTGCGGTTCCCTGTGTGGTCTCGCAACACAAATGCCTACGACGTGTGCCTCTACGTAGCCAATTGGCCCTCGGTTCGCATCGATGCGTGGAATGCCCTTCTAAAAGCAAGAGCCATCGAAAACACGAGCTATTGCATCGGTGTCAATCGCGTGGGAAAAGACGGTGCCAACCTGATGTATTCCGGCCATAGCCAAGTCCTTGGCCCCCTTGGAGAAATCCTTCAAAAAGCTCCAGAAGAAAAGGAAGCCCTTTTGACCGTCGAGCTCCGCAAGGACCATTTGGTCAAAACACGCAAAGAATTTCCCTTTTTGGCAGACCGCGATATTTTTCAAATAGAATGACCTGTTTTTGCGAAGCTCCAGCACCCTTTAAATCCCTAAATATCTTCAGAGATTCAATATCTTTGCCCTGCAATTCAAACACCAAAAGATGTATGTACTAAAAAATGATTGTCTGCACGTTCGCATCAAAAAAACAGGAGCAGAACTGAGCAGTATTGTTGGAAATGGAAAGGAATACCTTTGGGAGGGAAATCCTGCCTATTGGGCTGGACAAGCGCCGATTTTATTTCCGTTTGTCGGAAAGCTAAAAAACGATACCTACCGCTACAAAGGACAACACTATTCTTTGCCGCAACACGGTTTTTTTAGAAGAAGTGAAGACATCACACTGCTTGAACAAAGCGACACACGGCTCCTCTTTTCATTGAAAAGCAATCCGAAGACACGTTCGGTATTTCCTTTTGAATTTGAGTTCCAAACTGCTTACGAATTGCAAGGCACAAAAATCAACATCCGGCACGAAGTCCTCAATTTAGGAAACGACAAACTCTGGTTTTCTTTGGGAGAACACCCTGCCTTTTGCTGTTCGCTAACAGACAAAAAAGCAAAACACGACCAGTGTTTTTTGGAATTTGAAGAAAAAGAAACGGCAAGTACTTCTCTCTTGACAAAAGAAGGATTGATCGGGCCAGAAGAAAAAGAGATTTTAAAGGAAAGCCAGTTCTTGGAGTTGCCTGAAACGATTTTTGATGCAGATGCCTTGGTCTTTCAAAAAATGAATTCAAAAAAAGTGACTTTGCACAATCGAAAGGAAGGAAAGTTGGTCACGCTTGCCTACCGTGACTTTCCGTATTTGGGCATTTGGAGCAAGCCGATGGCGCCTTATGTTTGTATCGAACCTTGGCTAGGCATTGCGGACCCGTATGACTCTGAGCAGAACTTGGAAAATAAAAAAGGCATTCTTTCTTTGGAAACTGGAAAAAGCTTTCGAGCGAGTTACAGCATAGAAGTTCATTTGAAGGAATGAACTTTTGTGGTGTTTTTTAACTAAAAAAAGGCTGTCTTTGCAAGACAGCCTTTTGAGTTATGTAGTCAAAGGATTCATCCATTTGAAATCGTATGCGGTATCGGGAACGACAATTCTGTTGGCAATGCGTCTCATTCGATCTGGCAAGCGCATCAAGTAGGTTCTCGCTTTGTCTGCTTCGTCTGTCAATCCCGTAAAGGTGTCAATCGCCCAGGCTTTGTTCAGCTTTTCCAAAATATCAATATAGTCAAAGGCAGAATAGACGCCTGACCGTTGTGCGACATCCGAAAACTTGTCAAACAAGGAAGCTTTGGCTTGAAAAGATTCTCTCAAGTACATGGCAGGCATTTCGATTTTATATTTCATCATGTCGCAAAAAGCCAACATCATTTCACTGGGGTCTATTGCAAAAATTTGACGGACAAATTCTACATACGCCAAATGGTGTCGCATTTCGTCTCCAGCGATAATTTTAGACATTTTTGCCAAGCCTTTCATCCCTGCTTTTCGGGCGATTTTAGCCACATTGTTATGAGACACGTAAGTTGCTAGTTCTTGAAAACTCGTGTAGACAAAGGTTTTGTAAGGGTCTCTTGCGGTCCCAATATCAAAACCATCTGCCACAAGGTGCTGGGTGGTAATCTCTACTTCCCGCATGTTTACACGTCCAGAAAGGTAGATGTATTTGTTCAACACGTCTCCGTGCCTGTTTTCTTCTGCGGTCCATCTTCGGATCCAGCTTGACCATCCGTTGCCACCACCCTCTCCGTGTTGGTCGACACCGTCCAAGTCCAACAACCAAGATTCATAGGTAGGCAAGGCTTCTTCTGTGATCATGTCTCCGACAAGGGAAATCCAAAAATCGTTGTCCAATTCTTTGGAGAGCTCACGAATCTCAGCTACTTCGTCCATAAAAGTATCGGATTGGGGATTGGGCAAAAAATCTGTGGGTTGCCAAATTTCTTCTGGCGGAATCAAAAACTTTCCAAAGGTCGTTTCTATGTTTTTTTCAAGTGATAGCATCACTTCTTTTCGTACGTTGTGTAAAGACATCTTTTTCAATTTTGCTTTTCGATAGGTAAAGTTACTGCGTTTTTTATGGTTGCTTCCACATTTTGAAACAAATCTGCAAATTTCATAGAATTAACCGCCACAGGCGCATGTACTTGCATTTGAAGTGTTTCTCCTATGTTCAAGGGGAATAGGCCCTTTGAGACCAATTTCCAAGAGTTGTTGATCGTAATGGGAACGAGGTAAGCTGAGGGGGTGTTTTTGATCATTATTTTGAGTCCATTTTCTGAAAATCGTTTTGGAACCCCGTCTTTGCTTCGTGTTCCTTCTGGGAAGATGACCCCTGCCCAGTTATTTTTTTCAAGTTTTTTGCCAAATCTTGCCAAAGCGGATAAGGATTGTTTGGCATCTTTGCGATCGATCAATACAGAACCGCCGTGTTTGAGGTTGAAAGATACACTTGGAATGCCTTTTCCCAATTCAATCTTTGAAACAAACTTGGGATGTGTCTGGCGCAAATACCAAGAAATGGGTGTAATATCATGTGCGCTTTGGTGATTGGACACCAGCAACAACGGAACGTTTTCGGGCAAGGTGTGTGGCATGGAAACTTCAATTTTTGTTCCCAAAATTGAGAGACACCAAAGCAAAACTCGGTTCAAAAGATCGACTGTCTTTTTGTGTGTTGTGTATCCAAAAAGGCGCAAGGTCAACCATTGCAAAGGGTGAAAAACAACCAAAGTCATTCCAAAACAGAGGTAATACACCACCGATAGAGGATAGGAAAGAAGTGTTTTAAATCGCTGCATAAAGCCCACGTAAAGTGTTATTTTATAGCCACTGATTCCAAGGGATTCTGGAAAGAATTACCAACAGTGCAATTCCGTAAAAAAGCACAAACATTTTGAATTTCCCTTGAGCAGTTGTTTGTTTTTTGTGTTTGGACCAGCCGATGGTGATCAAAACAATTCCGAGCAACATGGAAATCGGGTGTTCTACTGCCAACAGGCGTGTAGGTGCTTCCTTCATAATTGCCCCCATTCCTTCGCTTTTCAAGGCTTTGTAAATTGGCGACATAAAGTACCACGCCAAACCGATCAGCAATTGAATGTGGGTAAAAATCAGTGCAAACAGCCCGAGACGCAAATCTTTGGCTTTGAATTCTTTTTTTGAGGCGAGGCCGATGACCGCATTGGCAACAGCAAGGATCAAAACAGCTAAGACCAAATAAGCCCAATACGAATGGAGTTGTTTCATTTTTTTTGTTTTACGTACAAATGTAAGTCAAAATCCTCAATTAAGCCTTGTTCAGTTCCTAAGCGCATGTTAATTTTTAGACAAACGTAAGTGGGATGTGGACTTCTTGATTTATCATAACCCTAAAAACAGGGGGTCTTTTTGCTGCGGTATCACTTGACAATTTGGGATAGCTTTCATTCTTGCTGTTGCCAATGCAGTCCCCGAGAATTTGTACACGTAAATCAACAGCTGTTTCAGAAATTGGGTGCGCCCGTTATGTTGTCATTTGAGCGTATATCTTTTTTGCCAAAACTTTCCCCAATTCTACCCCCCACTGGTCGTAACTGTAAATGTTCCAAAGGACTCCTTGAACAAAAATCTTGTGTTCGTACATGGAAATCAATTCCCCCAAAGAATGCGGCGTCAACTTGTCAATTAAGAGGGTGGTACTGGGCTTATTTCCTTCAAACACTTTGAATGGAGCGATCTTTTCAACGGTGGCCGCATCCCCGGTCATTTCTTCCAAGACCTCTTCTTTTGTTTTTCCGTTGCACAAAGCTTCTGCCTGTCCATAGAGATTGGCCATCAGCTTGTTATGGTGTTCTTCTTTTCCGTGTAAAGAGGTTTTGTACCCGATAAAGTCACAAGGAATCAATTTGGTTCCTTGGTGTACCAATTGCATAAAAGCGTGTTGCATGTTGGTCCCTGTGCTTCCCCAAACAATGGTTCCCGTTTGGTAGCTTATCTTTTCACCGTTGCGATCGACACTTTTTCCATTGCTCTCCATAATGGCTTGTTGCAAGTAAGGAGTCAATTTTTCCAAGTATTGAGAATAAGGCAAAATGGCTTCTGTTTCAGCTTGGTAAAAATTGTTGTACCAAACGCTCAACAAAGCCAAAACGACGGGAATGTTTTCTTCAAAAGGAGTTGTTTCAAAATGAGCATCCATTTTAGAAGCGCCTTCCAAAAGGTTTTTAAAATTGTCAAATCCTACCGCGAGACTGATGGACAGTCCGACGGCGCTCCACAATGAAAATCTTCCGCCCACCCAGTTCCACATCGTAAAGACGTTTGCAGGATCGATGCCAAAAGCTCCGACGGCTTCTAAGTTGGTAGAGACTGCGACAAAGTGCTGGGCGATGTCCGCTTCTGTGGCAGTTTCCAGAAACCATTCCTTGATGGTCAAGGCATTGGAAATCGTTTCTTGTGTGGTGAAAGTTTTGGAAACAATCAAAAAGAGGGTGGTCTCCGGATTCAAATTTTTGATGACCTCTGTGACATGGTCTCCGTCTACGTTGGAAACAAAATGAACGTCCAAAGGTGTTTTGTAGTATTTCAAGGATTCAACGACCATTTGTGGTCCCAAATCAGAACCTCCGATACCGATGTTGACCACGTCGGTAATGGCTTTGCCAGTATGTCCTTTCCATTCTCCAGAAATCACTTTGTGGGTAAACGTTTCTATTTGAGCCAAGGTAGCTTGTACGTCTTCAACCACATTTTCTCCATCGACAAGGATTTTTTTGTCAGCAGCAGCACGAAGTGCTGTATGCAAGACTTCTCTTCCTTCGGTCGCATTGATTTTGTCTCCGCCAAAATAACTGGAAATGGCGCCCTTCAAATCGACTTCATTTGCCAACTCGATCAATAGAGAAAGTGTCGTTGCGTCGATACGGTTTTTTGAGAAATCGACATCAAAATCGTTGAATTGAATGCGAAAGTCTTCTTTTCGCTGTGGGTTTTCAGCAAACAGGCCTTTTAAGTGTAGGTCTTTTGTCTCTTGGTAATGGGCTTGTAGTTTTTTCCAAGCTGCTGTTTTCGATGGGTTTGTATTTTTAAGTGTCATGTTGCTGTTTTCTGATGATTAATTGTGTTCTATTTCTTTTAAAGTGATGGCGTCCAACGAATCTTTGATGGATTCGACGAATTCCAAATAATAGGGTTTGATTTCTTTTTTCATGGCCTTGGCCGCCGGAAGTTTTTGTTTGAGAGGATCTACCTGAACCCCGTTCTTCCAAAACCGGTAACAGACATGAGGGCCTGACGTGTTTCCTGTCATTCCTACAGTTCCTATGATTTGACCTTGTTTGACGTATTGCCCTACTTTTACTTTGCGCTTTTTCATGTGCAAGTACTGGGTGGTATAGGTAGAATTGTGACGGATTTTTACGTAGTTCCCATTGGCACCTTTGCGACGGGACTCGATGACTCGGCCATTCGCAGTACTCATGATAGGGCTTCCAACAGGCGCTGCAAAATCCGTTCCTTTGTGTGCTTTGACGCGTCCGTAATAGGCTATTTTTCGCTTGAGGTTGTAGCGAGATGAAATCCTGCTAAATTTCAAAGGGGCTTTTAAAAAGGCTCTTCGCAGGTGGTTGGCATTTTCATCGTAGTACTCCTGGATGCCTGTAATGGAATCTGAGACATATTGAAAGGCATAAAAAGGCTTCTTGGCATGTTCAAAATAGGCCGCTTTAATGGAACCGATCCCTGCAGGAATGGTGTCTTCTATATATTTTTGTTCGTAAATAACTTTGAAGCGGTCGTTTTTTTGAAGTCGAAAAAAATCAATTGTCCAGGCGTAAATTTCCGAAAGGTCGTTTGCGACAATGGCATTGACTCCTTGTTTGTCCAAAGCTTCAGAAAGGGAACTGGTGATGACTCCAGATGCATTTTTAAGTACTTTGCTGATGGGTCGCTTGCCCTTGAAAGCTCTGATGAGGGAGTCCTTGAAATCGATGACCGTGTAGTTGATGGGGTCGTGTTGGTAAATAAAGACCTGCGCTTTTTCGGTGCTGTCTTTTTTTGCCAAAATGGTATAGGGCTTGCCTGCTCTTAGACGCCTTACGTTGAAGGTTTTTTTTACTTTTTTTGAAATTTGAAATATTTGTGGGAGCCAGATGTGGTGTCGGTCCAAGATTTCTCCGAAGCTTTCCCCATGGGAGACAGTGTCGTGAGTGACTTTGAAATCGTTTAGTTTGTATCCAAATTTGTAAACAATTTTTGGAGGAGCTTGTTTGTTTTGAGCGTCCTTTTCTTTTTGTCCCTCTCCACAGGACAGAAAAACGAGTGAAAGGAAGAATATGTGCAATATCTGTCTCAAAAGAATCGGAAATTGGTCCGCGCCAAATTTACAACAAATCTCATAAAATAATGGGAAAAGGATGGGACAATCCTTTGTATTGTTTCAAATCTACTTTGATGGATCCTACCTTCAAAGAGGCTTTGATTCGGATGGGAATCTTATTTTTGTCCGATGAAATCCAAAGAGTCAAGCTTTCCTTTTCTTTAAAGACCCTTCCCGACTGTACAGAGGGCCTCATTTTGTAACAAGCAACCTTTCCGAATTTTGTTGAAATGACTTCTTTTCCTAGATAAATGAGTTTGAAAGGATAGGTTTCTGAATCAAAGAAAAGGTCCAAATGCAGACTTTCTCCTATTTGGAGTTGCTCCACATCGCTGTTGCGAAGTAGGTAGAAGGACGAAAGCAAATCTTGAACTTTTGAAATAGTGACTTCCTGTATGGTTTTTTTCTTGTGATCTTCGACCTTCGCGATTTTCTCTTCTGGATAAAAATAAATGTCTCTTCGGATTTTGTATCCGCCCTCATTGACCCTTCTTTTAAAGTGTTTGGGGTGTCTCGATTCTTTGTCTACAAATGATTCGTACGTGTCTCTGACCTTGAAAAATAAATTTGTAATTCCAACAGTCCACCCTTTGCCTACAAAGTGAAAGAGTTCGTTTTGTTCGTCAGCTGCCTCGTCAACTTTTAGTGTGGCATAACCCGCATTGACAAAGCCGTAGTGAATGCGGTATTTCAACCATTCTCCAGACTGAAACGCCTCTTTGTCTCGCTGAGAAAAGACGGTCATGCTGCAGATCAACATCAAAAAGAAAATTCTTTTTTTCATAAAATTTTTGACTATTACACCAACTTTACAAGTTTAAAACAAAATTCAAAACAGTGCCTGTTTTGTTCGTTAAGTTTTTGTGAAAGGTGAAAATCCGATTCGCTCGATGGGGAGAAGGTTTTTGAAAACAAATCCTCTTGCTTCTTTTGAGGAAAGGCCTCTCAGAGAATGCTGCTCAAATCGATGACTTTTTCGATTTGAGGCGCGTGTTTTTTGATGGAGGCTTCGACGCCATTTCTCAGGGTCATTTGATTGATAGAACAACCCACACAAGCCCCTTCCAATTTTACTTTTACAACATTTTCTTCGATGGAGACCAAGGAAATGTCCCCGCCATCCGCTAACAAAAAAGGGCGAATTTCGTCCAATGCTTTTTGTACCGTCAGTGTCAAATTTTGTGTGTCCATAGGCTGTATTTTTCAATTTGAACGCAGCTTTCGCTTGCAAACCGTTTTGTCAACGAGAGCAACCACTCATCGTCGTTATTTTTACGACTTCCGTTTCTGGCAAATCTTTGTTGCGCTTCAACAGTTCCGAAAGCATGTTTTTGGTGAGACTTGAAAACGCGGTTTCCAACAGGGTGTTTTCCTGCAGAGCGACAGGTCGCCCAACGTCTCCTGATTCCCGAATTCCTTGTACCAAAGGCACTTCTCCCAAGAATGCAGCCTCGATGTCTTGGGAGAGGTTTTTTGCGCCGTCCTGTCCAAAGATATAGTATTTATTGTTAGGTAATTCTTCAGGGCTAAAATAGCTCATGTTTTCGACGATTCCCAAAACGGGAACGTTGATGTTTTTTTGTTGGAACATGGCCACTCCTTTTTTGGCATCTGCCAAAGCGATGTTTTGAGGCGTACTGACCACAACAGCTCCTGTAATGGGGAGTGCCTGAACAATGGAGAGGTGGATGTCTCCCGTCCCTGGAGGCAGGTCAATCAACAAAAAGTCCAAAGTCCCCCAAGCTGCGTCAAAAATCATTTGATTCAACGCTTTGGAAGCCATCGGTCCACGCCAAATAACTGCTTCGTTTGGGTTGGTAAAAAAGCCCAAGGACAAAATTTTAACCCCGTAATTTTCGACAGGCTTCATTTTGGATCGTCCGTCCTCTTGGACAGAAATTGGTTTTTCTTGTGCTACGTCAAACATCAAGTGCATGGAAGGACCGTATACATCCGCGTCTAAAATCCCCACTTTAAAGCCCATTTTGGATAGGGAGACTGCTGTATTGGCCGTGATGGTAGATTTCCCTACTCCTCCTTTTCCAGAGGCAATGGCGATGATGTTTTGAATGCCAGGAAGTTTTTTTTCTTGAACGGGGTCTGGTTTTTTTTCTGCGGCAATCGTAGAAACGTTTACTTTGACCTGTAACTTTTCCGAAACCTGTTCGCGAATTGCTTTTGAAATCTCCGTTTCTATTTTCTTTTTTGCTTGTAGAGTCGGATTGCTGATCGAAACATCTACCACTACCTCATCTCCAAATACAACCACGTTTTTTACGTTGTTGTTTGCTACCAAACTCTTCCCTTCTCCGGGAGCGGTGAGGGTTTCCAATGCTTTGTATATATCTTGCTTGTGCGTGCTCATTTTCTTCTTTGTGTGTTGTAGGCTACAAAGATACTGTGAAAACTTCACATATACATCCCTAGGCAATGCGAATTCAAAGCAGGCAAGCCAACGCGAATTTTGCTTTAAGGACGGCTGTGCGCTAAAGCCGTATTTGGATCCCAAAAAACAAGGTCAAACCCTTGAATTTGGTTGTCCTCTACTTCAATGCCTTCACTTTCCAAAAGCTGCTGCATCAGGTTTGTTCCTTGGAAATGGTGTTTGCCTGTGAGCAGTCCTTTTCTGTTGACCACTCGATGGGCTGGAATGGCCGCATTGCCATGAGAGGCATTCATAGCCCAGCCTACCATCCTCGCTGAGCGAGCGGTTCCTAAATACCGCGCAATGGCACCGTAACTTGTGACCCGCCCAAAGGGTATCTGCTTGGCAACTTCATAACAGCGTTCAAAAAAACGATCTTCTGGCATGATGCTTTTTATGTTAAAAGTACTAAAAAAATACATCCTCTAGACATGCAAAAAAACAGCTTGTTGAAGGGTTAAAAAACAGGATCCGAAAAGACACACTCTTCTTCAGTCAGCAAGGGTTCGTTGTTGAACCTCAAAAACAATTGGGCAACTGCTAGGGTGTCTTTTTCGCAATAGGCAGCGATTCGTTTTAAGTCTTTTTCGCGGTAATAGACTCCAGCAACTTGACTGCCGTCGATGTCCTCTTTGGGGGAAGGAATTCCAAGCAACATCGTTAAAAGTTTTAAAGAAGTGTAGTTTTTGTAATCCCCAAACTTCCACAATTCCATGGTGTCTAAATGGGGTATTTGCCAGGGCTTCTTCCCAAAAAGTTTCAATTTTAAAGGCAATGCTATCTGATGGACAATCATCCGTCGTGCGATGTAAGGAAAGTCAAATTCTTTGGCATTGTGTCCGCACAAGAGGTGTTTGGGGTGGTTGAAATGACGGTCCAAAAGATTTTTAAACTCTTGTAACAACTGCCCTTCGTCATCCCCAAAAAAAGATTTGATCCGAAAAGAACGCTCTTTTCCCAAGGGGGCAAAATAGCCCACCGAAATGCAAACAATTTTACCGAATTCGGCCCAGATTCCCGCCCTCTGGTAGAATTCTTCGGGAGTGATCTCCGGCTCGCCTTGTGCCTTCGCCTTGCGTTGGTTGGCTGTTTTTTCGGCAAAAAGTTCTTTTTGCAAGTCCGAAAGATCACCGTAAAATTGGTGTTCCGGGACGGTTTCAATGTCTAAAAACAAAATGTGCTCTTTGGAAACGGAAAGATTCATCTTTGGAGTTTTAATGAAAGGTACGTAAAAACAAAGAGAAAAACCCTTTGATTTACCGGGTGTATACCCCTAAAAAAAAGCGCCCAAAATATTTTGGACGCTTTTTTGAAAAGTTGTTTGCTTTGTTTTTATTCCAAAACTTCGGAGGAGCTTTGGTTGGCCGCGTAATACTCATTGAGCAAGCTCATCGAAGCGGTCAATAAATCTTTTGTCTCCAACAAGAGTCCGAAGTACAAGGTCGTGTTTTTTGGACTGGACTCTTCTGTACGGGTGCGTTCTACTTGTTTTTGAATTTTTTCGGAAAGCATGTCAAAAACGGTTTGGTCGTTCAGAATCTCTCCGATCTGTTCAAACGATCGGGAGTCGAAAGCTGCTTGAATCTGACTGAAATAGGTGTCCAATGCCTGTTCTACCTGAACCAGTTCTTTGAGCTGACTCGTTTTCAATCCTTTGTGGTTGTTGTTGACGTGTTTGTTGGTCGCTCTTACGATGAACTCCAAAGACTGGGTGATGTCTTGCAAATAACTCAAGATGTTGATGTAAAAACTACTGGCGTTCACACTGGAATCGTCTAGGTTTTTGATAAAATAGAAAATATTGTCTCGCAATTCGTCTACTTCATCTGAAAGTTTTTCAATGTTCTTTTTGCATTTTTTAAGCAAGTTGAGGTCTTGTTTTCCCAATCCTTTGACCGCATTGCCATAGATTTTGTTTCCTCTTTTGATTACAGAAGCAATGTTGTCGGCACTTTCTTCAATGACTCCTTGGATGGAGGTGCTCTCGGCAAGGCTCAACTGGTCTTCTGCTTTTACTTGTTTGCTTTTGCTTTTGTGTTTCAAATAGCTGCGAAGGATCAATCCAAAGGCAAGGACCAACAAAAGGGGAAACATCAGTTTCAAATTTAAATTCAACAAGTAGGCAACCAATCCAGCAGCAGAAAAGGCACAAAAAGCGGTAAAAAACCAACCGCCAATTACATTCAATACCCCCGCAACACGGTAGACGGCACTTTCTGCTCCCCAAGCTCTGTCTGCCAAAGAAGTTCCCATCGCGACCATAAAAGTTACATAAGTCGTGGACAAAGGCAGTTGCCAAGAGGTGGCAATGGAGATCAATACGGCTGCAACCATTAAGTTGACCGCTGCTCTGACCAAATCAAAGGCAGGCAATTCGTGTACTTTTTCTTTGGACATCACTACGGTGGGTCTTTGGAATTGTTTGTCGATTTTTGCTTGCCATGCAGTGGGCAATAGAAAAGCGGATGCTTGAGACAAGCCCATCGCTATGCGCACAAATTCACGCGACAAAAAATTGGGTTGGAAGCGCTCTTTGGTTTCTCCCTGACTGGACAAGTCCAAAGAGGTTTTGACGACACCTTTGGCCTTGCTTGAAAACCACAAGGTCAAAACCATGATCATCCCCGCACCAAACAACAACCAGTTGTTGGTCGGAACCTTATCTCCTGCCAACATTTCCATGGAAAATTCTGTGGCCAATTGACCCGATTCCACAAAGGCGCTATACGCATTGTAAGCGGCCATAGGGACCCCGATAAAATTGACCAAGTCATTTCCTGAAAAGGCCAATGCCAAAGCAAAGGTTCCGACCAGAATAATCAATTTGTATATGTTTGTTTTCGCAAAGGAAATCAAAGCATAGGATAACAGAGACCAAAAAATAGAGCTTACAATAACGATTCTGAGCACTTGAGTTTCCAAAAAATTTTTCATGGTACCTCCACCTAAAATCTCAAATGATTTGTTTGCATAAGAAGTTCCTTTCAATCCTTTCATAAAGATAAAATAGGTGATGGCTGTCAAGGCGAGCCCACCAAACAATGCGCCTACCCAAATGGCTTTCTTTTCAAAATCGTAGGACAGCAACAAGCGAGAGAACCACTGCACCAGGCCTCCAATGGAGAATGCAAAGACTACCGAGAGTAAAATTCCGAGAATGATTTCGAGTGCCTTTTCTGTGTTGATGTAATGAAGTACTTCGGCAATGCCATGGCCGTCTTGGCTGTATATTTTAATCAATGCCATGGCTACCGCAGCGCCAAGCAATTCAAAAACAATGGAAACCGTGGTGGAAGTAGGCAAACCCAAGGTATTGAAAAAGTCAAGCAAGAGAATGTCAGTGATCATCACCGCCATAAAGATAATCATGATTTCATTGAAGTAGAATTCGCCTGGGTTGAAAATTCCTTTGCGGGCTACTTCCATCATGCCGCTTGAAAAGATAGCACCAACAGCGACTCCTAAACTCGCAACAATCATGATGGTTTTAAAAGAAACTGCCTTGGATCCAATGGCGGAATTCAAAAAATTGACCGCATCGTTGCTCACGCCTACTATCAAATCAGTGATTGCCAGAATTACGAGGGCTGCAATCATCAACAAATAAATGTTGTCCATAGGGTTCTTTGTTTAAGTCAGTTTGGGTTTGACGTTGCGAATTTATAAAATAGATTCGTGTGCGTCAAATATACGGCTCCTTTTATTGTGGTTTGTGATTTTGACGTTGCCAAATAGTTAGGATTGATTTGTAAATTCTTGTTGTTCAAGAGTCGCAAGAGCTTTGATGATCTGTTCACCCAGGCAAGACCAAAGGCCGGTAGCTCCTTTCTTTGTCTTGTACAAGCCTTTAGTAAACAATCCCAAATAGAAAAAAAGGCGGATTCTTGCGAATCTGCCTTTTTTTTTATCGATGGTTCAAGAGCTCGACTACAATGTAGCATCCTTCCAAGACCATCCTGATGCATCTACAGATGCAGCTGCGTCATAAGCTTCCGTCGTAGAAGCGTCTTGTCCGTCAATTTGCACATTCGACAAATCTCCTCCGTCTTTCATGTCAATATTCTTGTCATATCCATCTAAAGACAAACCTGTAATGGTTCCTCCAGATTGCTTTTTGAATTGCAAGGCTGTTCCTCCAACAGTAGAAACCGCTGTTAGATTGATAAATTTTGGATTGTTGTTGTCCTTGTCTCCTTCCAAAGCGGTAGAGAATCCTGCAATCGTATGCTTGATGTAGACATTTTCAACAGTTCCGTTCCATCCTTCTGTCCAATCGATAGAATCGTCCTCGTTATTTTCAAGGTAGATGTTTTTTACAGATACTGTTCCCCCAAAGAACTCTACACCGTCATCAGCTCCATTAATTACTGAAACATTTTCAATAACCGTTCCCGATCCTACTGCATAAAGAGAGATACCATTGTATTGAGATTCTGTATTGATTTGAGCACCTGTTCCTTTCATTACCAAATATTCGATAGATCCTGAATTGTCTGCATCTTCCGTACCTCCATAAATGAATCCACCTACTTCTGCTTCTGCATCTATTCCGGCAGTGGTGGTTGCTTTTCCACAAATTGTCAATCCTCCCCAATCACCAGCTTCTGCTGAAGCTGAAGACATTACTACTGGTTCAGAATCTGTACCCTGGATGTCTATTTGAGCTCCTTTTAAAACCGCAATGTATACATCTGCTCCTCCGGCTACGGCTTTGATTTGAGTCCCTGCTGGAATGGTCAATTTCGCTCCAGATTCCACGATATAAGAAGAAGTCAATAAGTAAGACTTCGTCGCGTCCAAAGTTACATCAGACGTTATGTTCCCCGCCAAAATCACATCTCCTGTAAGATCTGTATTGATCCATGCCCAAGATGTTGGGTCTACTGTTGGCGCTGCTGCATAAGATGCTTCTGGATCTGCATCTTGTCCGTCAATTTGTACATTGGTCAA
>DLQL01000050.1 GCA_002477565.1 Flavobacteriaceae bacterium UBA7433 | reverse complement strand
AACCTCGGGTTTTTACCGGGAGATCTCAAAGACAAATTGGACCCGTATATGCAGCCTTTGTACGATGCTTTGCGGGACATGATCCCTTTTGAAAAATTGGACTCCTACATCGAAAAAGGCACCATTCAGATTGCACCGCTCGCTTTTATGCGGGGACGTACCTTGGACCACGCCTTTGTGATTTTGGACGAAGCGCAAAACACCACCTCCGGACAGATGAAAATGTTTTTGACACGGATGGGCAAAAGAGCCAAGTTCATCGTCACGGGAGATCCTGGACAGATAGACCTTCCCAGAAAGCAAGTGTCCGGTTTGAAAACCTCCTTGCTGGCCTTGAAAGACGTCAAAGGAATCGCCAATGTGTATTTGGATGAAAAGGATGTGATCCGTCATCGACTGGTCAAAGAGATCATCAAGGCCTATAAAAATATTGATGCGGAGTAATTGCCCTTTTAAAAGGCGCAGATGCTGCGGGAATTTTTAAAACAAATCTCAAGAAGTTGGCACCAATACTCCATAAGTTTTTTTAATTTTGCAGCACACAACAACCGGTTTTCAAACCTCTTTAGCAACACACGTATTATGAGCGCAACCATCGACGATACCCAATACAATTTTCCAAACCAAACAGGCGTTTACAAAGGAAAAGTACGAGAAGTTTATTCCACTGGCAAAGACCTCTTGGTGATGATTGCAACCGACCGTCTCTCAGCTTTTGACGTGATCTTGCCCAAACAGATTCCTTTCAAGGGGCAGATTTTAAACCAGATCGCTGCCAAGATGTTGAAAGCGACTGAAGACCTGGTTCCCAATTGGGTGTTGGGCACTCCAGACCCCAACGTAACAGTTGGTTTGGCTTGTGAAACCTATAAGGTAGAAATGGTCATTCGCGGGTATTTGACAGGACATGCTTGGAGAACCTATAAAACCGGAGAAAGGCTGTTGTGTGGTGTTGTCTTGCCCGATGGCATGATTGAAAATCAAAAGTTTGAGACGCCCATCATCACGCCGTCCACCAAAGCGGATCTGGGAAGTCATGACGAAGACATCTCCAGAGAAGCCATTTTGGAAAGAGGCATCGTCTCCCAAAAAGACTACGAGCAGTTGGAAGCCTATACACGAGCCTTGTTTGAAAGGGGAACAGAAATTGCCGCCCAACGGGGCTTGATTTTGGTAGATACCAAATACGAGTTTGGAAAAACATCAAAAGGAGAAATTGTGGTCATCGACGAAATTCACACACCCGATTCTTCTCGCTATTTTTACGCGGATGGTTATGAAGCCATACAAGCCAAGGACCAAAAACAAAAACAACTTTCGAAAGAATTTGTAAGAGAGTGGTTGTTGGCCAACAACTTCCAAGGAAAAGAAGGGCAAGAAATTCCAGAAATGACTGCTTCAAAAATTGAAGAAATCTCCAACCGCTACATTGAGTTGTACGAACAGATCACAGGCGAATCATTTGTAAAAGCACCCGTTGCCAACGTGGAAGAGCGCATTCGCACCAACGTCACCAATTATTTAAACAGTTTGTAGATAGTTTGAACGAGTTGTCAATGGCTGAGTTGCTACAAGCTGCGGTGTGTGCCATCGCAATAAGGCGGGTTTTTGGTTTGTTTGCACATGCACAAGTGCTGCGTACCACTGCGCTCCGCTTGAAAAACCAAAGATTTCATCCCGGATCCCGATCTGTGTGCGCCGTCACACAGGGGTTGGCTTTTGGAAAGGCCACAAGAACACCAGGCGTAATTTTTGTCTTTTTCCAGTTCCATGGCTTTTGAAGCATTGCCGCAATTTTTTGGGAGTTCCATATAAGGTGTTTTTAAGTTCCTTGGGTAAGATACAAAACTTCCCGAAAAACAGCTTATTTTTTTCCTGCGACTACCAATTCAATTTGATCTAAGTTCGCTTGGGTGGTAAACATCCCATAATCGATGGTGGCTTTGTTTTTTTCAATCTTGTCAATGATCCCGCAAGCTTTTCCATCAATCAACCGTACCTTGTCCTTTACTTTGAACCGGTAGGCCGCTTTTTCTTTGGCAACTTTTTCGGCTTTTCGCGCTTTTTCTTTTCGAACCTCTGCCACCTGCCCTAGAATTTCCTTTTCAATTTTTTGAAGAGACTGGTTTTTTTCTTTTTCCTTCTTCAGTTCGTTTTTTGTCTTTTTTAGAGGGTTTTTTTTGGGTGTTTTTTCTTTACTTGCAGCGGCTTTTGTGTGTTTGGTTTTTTCGATCAAAACCCATTTGTGAAACGCTGCAAAAAGCTCTTTTTTGTTGTTCGTTTGGAAGTATTTGTGGAGCAATTCATTTGTTTTGCGTCCAAAAGTGAGCATTTTTTGATTGCTGTCGTACAATTCTTGAAAGCTTTTGAGTTTTTCGAGTACTTTGCGCTCTTTGTCCGAGAGATTTTGCGTTTGTTCTTTCGCTTTTTCCTGTTCCGCTTCCAAAACTTTGGAATTCCGTTGCAAGAGATTTCGTTCTTTTTGAAGTTTGGAAATCGTTTTGTCCAAGCGTATTTTTTCTCCTTCTACTTTCTTTTTGGCGCGGTTGATCAAGCCAAAGGGAATGCCGTTTTTTTGAGCGACCTCAAAAGTAAAGGAACTACCGGCTTGTCCGATGTGGAGTTGAAACAAGGGACTCAAAGTTTTTTCGTCGAATTGCATGTTGGCATTGCTGACATTTTCCAGTTCGTCGGCCAACACTTTTAGATTGGCGTAATGGGTGGTAATGACCCCAAAAGCTTTTTTGTGGTAAAACTCTTCCAAAAATATTTCTGCCAAGGCTCCGCCCAATTCAGGATCACTTCCCGTTCCAAATTCATCGATCAGAAAAAGTGTCTGTGCATTGCAACGCTTTAAAAAGCCACGCATGTTTTTAAGACGGTAGCTATAGGTGCTCAGTTGGTTTTCGATGGATTGGTTGTCGCCAATATCCGTTAAGATGGTGTCAAAGAAATAAGTTTCGCTCTTTTCATCTACAGGAATCAGGAGGCCACTTTGCAGCATGACCTGAAGCAAGCCAATTGTTTTTAAGGTGATGCTTTTTCCCCCTGCATTGGGTCCCGAAATGACAATGATTTGCTGTGCTTCGTGAAGGGACAAGGTTTGTGGAATGACAGGTGTTTTCGTCCCTTTGTTTTTTTGCAGCAAGATGGGGTGGTATGCCTTTTTAAAATAGATTTTTTTGCTGTTTGAAAAGGCAGGCAACAAAGCGTTGGTCTCAAGTGCGTATTTGGCTTTGGCTCCTACACAGTCCAATTGGGTCAAATACGTTTGGTATGTGTCAAACAATGGAAAAAATGGACGAATCCATTCCGTCAATTCCTTGAGCAATCGGTTGATTTCTTTTTGTTCGTCTTGTTCGAGGTTTTGCAGTTCTCGGTGCAATTCCAAAGTTGCTTGGGGGGCAATAAAGGCAATGCTGCCGGTTTTGGAACTGCCCAAAAGGCTCCCTTTTACCTTGCGGCGATACATGGCCTGTACAGCCAGTACACGTTGGTTTTCAACGACCGATTCTCGAATTTCATCCAGAAATCCCGCCTTGTTGTATTTGCTCATTTCGCGGGAAAAGGAGTTGCTCACTTTTGAGCGAACTTTGTGCATTTCCTTGCGAATGTCTTTCAGGTATGCCGAGGCGTTGTCGGCCACTTCCCCATAGGGAGTGATGATTCTTTGGATCTCGTGAATGACCGTCGTGCTGTGTTCTATGGGTTCCGATTCCCGGTGCAAAGTCGGGTAGTAGTCCTTGAATTTTTTAAAAAACAACAAGAGGGTGTTGACCGTTTCCGAATTGCTAGAGATTTTTAAAAAAGAAGCCGTCTCCAAACAGCTGTTTTGAATTTTTAGCAAATGGATTTCTGCTGTCAGATCCTCAAAATCATGGTTGGGAATCCGGTTTTCACTGATAAAAGAAGTCGTGTACTCGTGCACTTGTTGCAGTTCTTTTAGCAAATCCGGTTTGTTGGAAATCGGTTGTATTTTTTGCACTTTTTGCCTCCCAAGATCAGAAATACAAAACGTTTCAACAGTTTCTAAGATGCTGTTGAATTCGAGGTCATCCCGTGTTTTTTTTGAAATAAATCCCATTGAAATTCGTAATTTTAGGGCACTGAAATAAAATAGGTTTCAGGAACCTAGCAAAAGTAAACAATTTATGACGGAATTAAGGAATGCCGAAGGTTGGAATCAACGTTTGCAAGTCGAATTCGAGAAACCCTATTTCAAAGACTTGTCTGATTTTGTCACAAGAGAATACACACGAGGGAGTTGTTGTCCAGCGCGCGACGCTGTTTTTGCCGCTTTTGAGGCTTGCCCCTTTGAGGAGGTGAAAGTCGTGCTCATCGGTCAGGATCCTTACCACGGAAAAGGGCAAGCCAATGGCTTGTGTTTTTCCGTGGCAGAGGGGGTCAAATTTCCGCCTTCGCTGGTCAATATTTTCAAGGAGTTGGAAGCCGATTTGCAAAAGCCAGTTCCCGATTCTGGGGATTTGATGCGTTGGGCAAAACAAGGAGTCTTGTTGTTGAATGCCACTTTGACCGTTCGTGCCCATGCTGCAGGTTCCCATCAGAAGAAAGGTTGGGAACAGTTTACAGATGCGGTCATTCAATGCCTTTCTAAAGAAAAAGAAGGCTTGGTGTTTTTGCTTTGGGGAGGTTTTGCACAAAAAAAAGGAGCTGTAATTGATGCCGAAAGGCACCATTTGCTCTGCAGTGGCCATCCATCGCCTTTGAGTGCCAATCGGGGGTATTGGTTTGGAAATCGACACTTTAGCAAGACCAATGCGCTTTTGGAGAAAAGCGGGCAAACAAAGATTGATTGGTGATTTCAGCCGCCAACACGCTTGACACGGTAGCCGTCTTTTTTTAGCAGTGCGATGATTTTATCACGGTAGTTTCCTTGAATCAGAATTTCGCCGTCTTTGACAGATCCTCCGACACCGCATTTTGTTTTGATTTTTTTGCCCAAGCTTTTAAGGTCTTCTGCTGTGCCGACAAATCCTTTGAGAACCGTCACTGTTTTTCCGCCACGTCCTTTGTTGGAGAACAAGGCTTCCAATTGCTGTTCTTGGGGAGCCAAGGTTTCCAAAGTGTCCTCCGATTCTAGTTCAAAGGCTTCGTTGGTAGAAAACACAAAGCCGCCCAAGTCGGATAAGTCTGAAAGTTTCTTTTTTGCCATTTTTTTATGATTGAGAATTGCGTTTTATTTTTTTCCAAATAAAGACCAGCATGGCTACAGATTCAAGCGTCAGTCCGACGGCCACGACAAGTGTTCCTTCCTCTTTTTCAAACAAAATAAGTCCAGCACCGACAAGTACCCATGCCATTCCAAGCAATGCGATTTTCAAGCTGTTTTTGTCCATTTTAATTGAGGAGTCCAAGTTCGTGCAGGCGTTCCATCAAAAACGCGCCTGCAGTGGTGTCTTTGTACAATTTTGGATGTTTTTTGTCGATGCACTGTGGGAGGCAATCCAGTTTCATGTCCATGATGGGGTGCATAAAAAAGGGAATGGAATAGCGGGAGTTTCCCCACAATTCTCTTGGTGGATTGGTGACTCGGTGTATTGTTGATTTCAATCGGTTGTTGCTGAGCCTCGAAAGCATGTCCCCGACATTGATCATCAGTTCGTCCGGTGCTGCAATGGCATCAATCCAGTCGCCATGAACGTTTTGAACTTGCAAGCC
>DLQL01000060.1:1869-15759 GCA_002477565.1 Flavobacteriaceae bacterium UBA7433 | reverse complement strand
AGGGTGTACGAGACCTGTTATTGGGTTGCTTCGGAAGAAAAGTATTTGACAATGGCTTCTTTCATCAGCACGGTTTGTTCTCCTGCTTTCAGGCTTGGCAATGCTGCTAATGTCTTGTAGTGGGGCCAACCGTCGGGATCGATAAAATCAAATTCATAATACCCATAGGGCTCTAGCAACCGACAAATGGCGATGTGCATCAAATTGATTTTTTCGTCTTTTTTAAAACTTTGAAGTCCTTGGCCGAGCTCTTGAATTCCGATCAAATAGAGAATGGCATCCAAATCCAACACATCTCCTTCTGCAAATTTGTCCGAAAGAAACTGCACCACACGTTCCCAATTTTCTTTCAATTCGATATCTCTTGACATGCTTCTGTTCGTTTTAAGAAGCAAAGATACGGTATTTGAACCTGTGTTCTGCCGTTTGTGCTTTTCGTATTTTAAGAGAAAACCAGTGTGTTTCTTTTCTCGAAAGAAGGGCAAAGAAAAGCCTCATAACAATGGTGTTTTTTAGTATCTTCGATTTACAATCGGTTTTAAATAAAAAGACGCGCTGTTATGAACCATGAAAAAACAATTGAAAATCTTTACGAAAAGGTCAAGCGCATTGACAGCAAAGGAGATTTAGCCTCTTATATTCCGGAATTAGCGAATGTGAATTCCGAAAGTTTTGGTGTGTACATTTCAACGATCAATTCTTCAACCTTCGGAGTTGGGAATTATTCCGATAAATTCTCTATTCAGAGTATCGCAAAAGTCCTTTCGCTAAGTTTGGCATACCGTATTATTGGTGAAAATATTTGGAAAAGAGTCGGGGTAGAGCCTTCTGGGACTGCATTTAATTCCCTTATTCAACTTGAAGCTGACAAGGGGATTCCCAGAAATCCTTTTATAAATGCTGGGGCAATTGTAGTTGCTGACATACTCATTAGCAATTTGGACAATCCCAAAGAAGATTTCTTGGCTTTTGTGAGAGGTATTTCAAACGATTCAGAAATCAATTATTCCACAGATATTTCGCTCTCAGAAAAGAGCGTTGGATTTAGAAATGTTGCACTCTGTAATTTGATAAAATCATTTGGAAATATTGAAAATGATCCTTCCGATGTACTTGATTTCTATTTTCATCTCTGCTCGCTTGAGATGAATTGCAAGCAGCTTTCCGAATTGTTTATATTCCTTGCTAACGATGGTTGTAGTTTGTTTGAGGGCAAAGAAATTCTCAGCCAAAGCCAATCAAAAAGGGTCAACGCTTTGATGCAAACTTGTGGGTTTTATGACGAATCTGGGGAATTTGCGTTTAAAGTTGGTCTTCCAAGTAAGAGTGGTGTAGGAGGAGGAATTGTAGCAATACACCCTAAACAATATACGATTGCCGTCTGGAGTCCAAGACTAAATAAGAAAGGGAATTCATACAAAGGAATAAAGTTTCTTGAAGAATTTACAACAAAAACCAAGCTGTCAATATTTTAAAATCTCCACTGAAAATATTGGAGACCGCTGTACAAGTCTCTAAAAACATCCTTTGGTATTCCTGTTTGTCCTTTTGCGTTTTTGGGAAAGCAAAATGAATAAAAAACGGGAGTTTTCCAATTTCTTTTTTTTACCTATTTCCCCATTGCGTAACTTTTAATATTTTATGGAAGATTTCGGTATTTTCATAGATGCCTATAAATTCTTTTGAACCCGGCCCATAAGCAAAAACAGGTATCAATGTAGCGGAATGCCCTTTTGTAGAAAAAACCATCTCAATGTCACGGTAATCGGAGTACTCAGTGCCGTCCTTGCGAAGGTGTTTTTCTGCTGCCAATGCAAAACCTCCCGTTTCATGGTCCGAAGTTACAATGACCAACGTTTCGCCATCTTTTTCGGCGTAATCTAAGACTTTCCCGATTGTTTGATCAAAATCGATGAGTTCTGAAACGAGGTATTCAGCATTGTTTTCATGGCCCGCCCAATCGATCTGTGAACCTTCAGACATCAAAAAAAAGCCCGAAGCCTCCTTGCTTAAAAACTGAATCGCTAAGGCGGTCGCTTTTGAAAGAAAATTCCCTCTCCCTTCACTAAATTTGGGCATCGCATCTTTTGCCAAAAGATAGCCCTGCTTTTTGTGGGCTTTTATGTGTTCAAAATCGGTCAGTGCAATCGTATCAATCTCAAACTGATTTTTAGTGAACGCACTCCAAAAGTTACGATTGCCCTTGTTTTGATTGAAAAATTGTAACCCTCCTCCTGCAAAAAAATCAATCGTTGAGTGTGGCAACTGGGACGCAATTTCCTCGGTGTTTTCCCTGCTTTTTGAATGGGCATAGAAACTTGCAGGTGTCGCATGTGTTATGGATGATGTGGCAACAATTCCGGTTTGGATGTTTTTTGAGGATGCTATTTCTACAATGTTTTCAACAGGTGTTGCGTCGTCTGCTACTCCAATAGCGCCATTAAACGTCTTGAGCCCACAAGAAAAAGCGGTAGCTCCTGCCCCTGAGTCTGTGATGGCTTGTCTCGAAGAAGCTGTTTTTATCAATCCTATGTTTTGAAACCGAGCGTAATTGACTGCCGAATCTTTGAAATAAAAAGCAGCAGAAATATGAGACAAACCTGTGCCGTCACTGATCAACAGTATGACATTTTTAGGGTGTTCAATTTCATTTTTTTCGTTACTTATTCCTTTGCAGTTGAGCAGGGTCAGCAATGTGCATCCTAAAAAAAGGCTGGTTGTTATTTTCATCTTAAATCTTTTGTGCTTGCAAGCTATTCTTTTATCATCAAACCGCGATGCGTCATCTGATTTTTTCTACTCGCTTTTTTAAAATCCTTGCTTTGTCATCTCAAATTGCCTTCAAAAAAGAAAGAATCAGTCCTTACAGCTTGAAATAGACAAGAATTCCTAAAATCAAAGTCGTATCTTTGAAGCACTTTATTTTCTTATCATCATGAATACATTCGACATCATCATCGCTGTTTTGCTGCTCTTCGGATTTATACGCGGCCTTTTCAAAGGGTTGTTTGTAGAAGTCGCTTCTTTGGCAGCGCTTATTGGCGGTGTTTATGGGGCGATTCGTTTTTCGGAGACGGTAGGTACGTATTTAAAAACGTATGTGGATTGGGAGGAAAAATACACGACACTTGGCGCCTTTGCCATCACTTTTATTGGAATTGTAGTCCTTGTGTCCTTGGCGGGAAAAATCCTAACCAAAATTGCCAGTTTCGCTGCTTTGGGACTGATCAACAAAGTGTTGGGCGGTGTTTTTGGCGCGTTGAAAATCGCTTTAATCCTGAGTGTTGGCCTGGGGTTTTTTATGAAAATGAACAACGCACTGCCTTTTGTCAGCAAAGATCAAATGAAAACTTCCGTCTTGATTGCGCCCATCAAAGAGCTGGCTCCGCTGCTCTTTCCCTCTTATGCTACACCCGAAGGCATCGATTTTAAAAACCCTTTGGATGAGATGTAGTGTTCTCGGATGCGGTTGGCTCGGCTTGCCCTTGGCCAAACAATTGATCCAACAGCAGTGGTCGGTCAAAGGCTCCACCACTTCATTGGAAAAGCTACCTCTTTTGGAAAAAGAACAGCTACAACCCTTTCTCCTTCGTATTGATAACAATCAAATTTCTGGAGACCTCAACGCCTTTTTAGAAACCGATATTTTGGTGATCTGCGTTCCTTTTGGACAACAAAAAAACAATTTCAAAGCCTACCAAGAATTGGCACAAGCCGTCGCAAACTCCCCCACCAAAAAGGTGGTTTTTATCAGCTCTACTTCCGTATATGCAGCGTGCAATAGCGCTGTTTCGGAATCTGAAAACACCCCAATGAATCCTGACAAACACGCGTTGGTTGCTTTGGAAAAGCTTTTTTTACAGCATCCCAATTTTCAAACAAACGTCCTTCGTTTTTCGGGACTGATCGGAGGTACGCGCAACCCCGGGAACTTTTTTAAAGAAGGAAGGGTTGTCCAAAATGGCTTGGCTCCAATAAATATGATTCACCTAGACGACTGTGTCGGAATTCTTTGCAAAATGCTCGAGGGGTGCCATTGGGGAGAGATTTTCAATGCCGCTGCTGACAGCCATCCAACACGCAAAGAATTTTACACGGCTGCCTCCTTAAAACTCGGCAAAACCCCTGCTGTTTTTTTAGAAAACCTTGATTTTTCTTACAAGACCATTTCAAGCAAAAAAATACAAAAATACTTTGACTATACCTTTGCACACCCAGACTTGATGGCTTTGCCTTCCTGAGGCACAGCCCATAAGAGTCCTATTTTTTCAAAAGATCTCGCAAGGCCTCTTCGAGAGATTCAAACTCAAATACAAAACCCGCCTCTTTGATTTTTTGAGCCGATACCCGACTTCCGTTTGTCAAAATAACTGCCATTTTCCCAAAGACAAGCCAAAGGAGAAAGGCAGGGACATTGGGCATAAAAAAAGGCTTGTTGAGCTGCCGAGCAATTGCCTTACTGAGCTGAGCGTTGGTCGTATCATCTCCAACCACAGCATTGAAACTGCCTCGCATTTTGGGTTTGTTAAGCGCCATCAAATACATGTTGCACAGGTCTGAAATATGAATCCACGGCAGGTATTGCTTGCCGGTTCCGATGGCAGATCCCAATCCCATTTGAAAAGGAGGAAGCATTTTTTGAAGAGCGCTTCCTTTGTTTGCCAAAACCACACCGGTCCTCAATTTCACCGTTCGGATTCCCAAAGATGCTATTCGATCCACCGAATCTTCCCAATCCCTACACACATGTGCCAAAAAATCAGCTCCTGAAGGGTGGTCCTCTGAAAAAAGCGTATCTGAAGTTTGGCTGCCATAAAAACCCGTAGCAGATGCAGAGACAAAAGCTTTTACTTGGTGTGGGCTTTTCGAAAGCGCTTGGTACAGCAATGCCGAAGAACGGGTTCTGCTTTTTAAGATAAGTTCTTTTTTTTGAGCTGTCCACCGACCAGAAGCAACGTTCTCTCCTGCAAGGTGAATGATGTGAGTTGCCTTCAAAAAACAGTTGGCATCAATTTCGTTCTTATCCAAATCCCACGTATAATACGTGACGTTTTCGGTCGCTTTTCGAGGGCTGCGCGAAAGGATAGAAACGGCATAGCCTTGTGCTGTCAACAAGGACGTGAGCACTTTGCCAACCAATCCTGAGCCGCCAGTAATCAAAATCGTTTCTTTCATAAACTGCATGCTAAAAAATCAAAAAGGTAAAAATACTTGTTTTTATTCAATTTTACAGCAAACAAACCGCTGCAAAAATCCCTTTCTGTTTTTGGAGACCAAAAAAGCCATTGTTTGGTGTCAATGTAAAAAAAGACCGGAAGCCAGCCTTCTTTAAAGTTCCTTTAAAACCTCTTGAGAAACCCACCCAATCTTGCCGTCGGCCAATTTGATTTTTTTCCAGGTGTCTATGTGGTCCAATACCAGCACTTTGGTTCCTTCATGCAATTCAAAAACAACAGCGCTTGTCTCCGAAGGCGCATTGTATACCTCTGTTTTTTGGAGAAAAATAATGGCCGCTGTCTCGTTGCTACTCCGTCGTTCTTCTCGGATAGAAAAAAGCAGGGCAACGGAAAGGAAAAACGCCGCCGACAGGGCGATCACAAAATAGGTCCGCTTGAAAGAGGGGCGATAAGAAAAGTAAAACAGCAAAAAGAAAACACTGGTCAGTAAAGAAAAAACAACGGCCAGTACCGCCCATTGGTCATGGCTGAGTTGTTGGATGTATTGGGCGTTGAGTTTTTGAAAAAAAGTCAAAGGAAGCGCCTCAATTGTATCGATGGCCATGCGCTTTGCAAAACGCAAGTTGGAAGCTGCCTCCTGATTTTGAGGGTCCAATTGCAAGGCCTTCTCGTAGTTGTAGATGCTGGGTGCGATTTGGTTGGTTTTGTAAAAAGCGTTTCCGAGATTGAAATACAGTTCCGTAGAAACAAATCCGCGCGTTTCTATCTGTTCGTACAAAGCAATTGCCTCCACAAACTGATTGTTTCGGTACAATTCATTGCCTTCTTCAAACAAAGCTTCGTTGGTTTGGGCTGTGGCATTCGAAATTCCAAAAAAAGTGCCTAAAAAAAGTGCGACAATGCACAGCGCTTTGTTTAGACGTGGTTGTAACTGTGTTTGAAAATGAGTCATGTTTGGTTTTTTTTCGGTTCCTCCGTTGCCGGTCTTTTATAACTGTTTGTCCAGTTTGGAGATGATCTCTTTGGCTTTGTCGTATTCTTGCTGTGTGGTCACCTTGGACACGGGTGCGTATCTTGCAAAATCACAGTCGTCCAAAACGGCTATAAATGCAGCGATAGTTTGAGAAGAAACGCCTCTTCTTTCCAACAATTCAGTTATGCGTTCTTTGCTGATTTCGGCAGTCTCTATCTGTAACTTTGCCTTCAAATAATTGTGCAATGCCTTTTCCAAAGCCACGTAAAATGCTTCTTTTTTACCCAATTCTTTTTTGGCAATCGAGAGGTATTTGCGGGCCAATTTGTCCGCTTTTCGAGTTCTGTTTCCGATCAGATCACGGGCCCTTGCTTTTTGTTTTTTCCCCAGTAGAACTCCCAAAGGAATTAGGAGCAAAGGCAGGAGTAGCAGCACATAAAAAAGAGTCGATTTGAAAAAAGAAGCACTTTCTTTCTCCACAAAAAACGTGCTGTTTTGAAGGTACCTAAAATCGTTGTTAGCTGCTACAGGTTTTTGATTGTTGGCGCTTTTTGTCCCGCCAGAATCCGTTGGCAAGTCCTTGCCTTCCGTCACGTGAATGAGCAGTTCCTCAGAAGTGAGGGTGTGGTATTTCTCTTCTTTCGGATTGAAATAGGAAAAAGAGACTGTTGGAATTTTGTATTTTCCTTTGAATTGAGGCACGACAGTGTATTGGTCGTAAATTTTTCCTTTTAGCCCTTTGATGCCGGCGACGGAAGTCTTTAAATTTTCTTTGTGCTCGGGCGTGTAAACTTCCAATTCATTCGGAGTTGCAATGCCGGGTAAGCTGAATAATTTTAAGTTTCCTCTTCCCGAAACAGCAACTTGCAATTGGGTTGATTCATTGGCTTTCAAGCTTTGTTTGCTGTTGCTTACTCTCAAATCAAAATCGCCAACGGCTCCGATAAAATCTGCTGGTTTTCCTTTCGTGGGCAAGGGCTTGACTTGAATTCTCTTTTGAAATGTTTTGAAAGATTTTCGAATGTTTCTGGTAATTGGATTGCCAAAAAAGTCCCCGCGCCCCGTTGGCACTCCGATGATCAAATCCGTTTTGATGGGCTCCAAGACCAATTTTCCAGACTTTTGAGGGATCAATACCGTTTTTTTAATGGCAAAATACCGGTAGTCTTCTCCTTGGTATTTGCCGTTTTCTACTTGAATTTGATCGATTTTAATGTCTTGATTCCAAAAGCCTTTGTAGGCTGGGAATTCCTTAAAATCAAAGTCACTGATTGCCACATTGTTGCTGAAATACAAGCGGTATTCCACATAAATTCCCTCGCCAACATAGGGCTTTGTATCGGATACCAAGACTTCCAAATGCACGTTTTGATTCGCGATGTAGTCCGGATCGTTTGGGTCTTTTGGCAGTTCAATTGCTTCGACCACATGCACTTTTACCGTGTTGGATTGGATGCGTTTTCCCTCGTAAGTTATGGTTGCTCCAGAGATGCGTAAGTTTCCCTTGCGAATGGGGGATACGATATAGCTATAGGTCTGTGAATAGCTGGATTTCCCATTGATCCAAGATTGATTGACCGATTGACTAGGGCCACCAAGAACCTCAAAAGTTTTAAAGTTTGGAGGGCTAAAATTGTCCGCTCCTTGTTTGTTGATGGTAAACTCAACACGCAGTCTTTGATTGACGCCCAACTTGTTCTTACTGACTTTGGTCTTGAAAGCTACTTGAGCAAACAAAGCCTGAGTCAACAGCAATAGGAAGATGTATGTGCCTTTAAATTTCATTTTTTTTAATTTTTAAGATCCTCGGGGCCTCGTGTTCTTTGAGGAATCTTACCAGTCTTTTTCTTGGGATTTTTTTTGCTGCCCTTTTATCTTTTGAGCATTTACTTTCTTTTGTGTCTTTTTTTCTTCATTGTTCATGGTTTCTAACAACTGTTTTATCTGTTCAGCAGTCATTTTGAGTGGCTGTGGTTTTTGCTGCTCCTTTTTTTCTTGGTCTTTTTTAGCTTGGTCCTTCTGGTCTTGTTCTTTTTTCTCCTGGTCTTTTTTGTCTTGTTCCTTTTTTTCTTGGTCTTTTTTCTCCTGGTCTTTTTTGTCTTGTTCTTTCTGGTCTTGTTGTTTTTTTTCTTGGTCCTTCTTGTCTTTGTTTTGATCTTTCTTTTTCTTTTCTTCTTCCAACTTTTTTCGCAAAGCATTCAAAGCGGCATCTGTCGGAAATTTTTTCAACCCGTCATCAACGGTTGCAATGGCTTTTTCTAATTTGCTGTGAACAAACTCTTTTCCGCCCTTGTTAAAATAACCGATTGCGCTTAATTGTGCTTGTAAAGTCAAGCTCGCAAAAAAGAAAAACCCCAGTACTAATTTTTTCATCGTGCTTCTTTTATTTCAATTACGGATTCCAATTTTTTCATGTAGTCTTTGTAGTTCGCCACTGTTTTGTCTTTTAACAAAGCTTTGTCCATGAGTTCCAACGCTTTTTTAAACTGAAACTTTTCCAACAAGGCATCGGCCTTCTTTTTCATTCTTTTGGCGTAGGCTGAAGGAGGGTCTTGCTTGTTTTTATTTGTTTGTTCTTCTTGTTTTTTCAACTGTTGGAGGGCATGGGCCAAATTGTAGCGGGTTTCTTCGTCTTTGGGGTTGTTGCGCAAGCTGTTTTTAAACGCCTCAACCGCCTTTTCAAAGTTCTTTTCGGCAACATGTGCATTGCCAATATTGTGATAGGTCTGTGCCTTTTCTTGAGCTGATTTCGCGCCTTTCAACGCCAACTCGTATTGCGTGATTGCTTCTTTGTAGTTGGCTTGTTTGTACAAAGCGTTTCCTAAATTGTGGGCTGCTTTGAAATAGGTTGCCGTTTTTTCCGTGGCTTTTTTATAGGATATGACAGCCTCTGTAAGTTTTTTGTTTTTGTACAGCTCGTTTCCTTCTCTTACAAAGCGACGTGCTTCACGCTGCGCAACAAGTGTGTCTTGCTGAGCAAAGGCAGAAAAACTGCAAAGAAAGAGTAGAAGTAAGTATCGTATGTTCATGTGTTTCTTTTTGAAAAAGTCGTTCAACGATGGTTGAATGGCTTTGCTTATTTCTTTTTTTGTTCGTGAAACAAATCCATTTTTTGCAGCCATTTGGTTTTCTTCTCGTGCAAAAATACATCGAGCAACAAAAAGAACATCCCAAGGGCAACAAACCATTGAAACTGATCTTTGTAATCTGAAAATTGTTTGGTTTCAAACTCGTGTTTTTGTGCATTGGCAATCACGTCAACGATGGCGTTGACCGGTTTTTCAGTTCGGTTTCCATCTATATAGCGTCCTTGTGTCTTTTCGGCGATTTCTTTCAAAACCTCCGCATGCCGTTGGGTGATAACCACCTCTCCTTTTCGGTCCTTTTTGTAGGTCATGCGTCCGTTTTTTCGAAGGGGAATGGGCTGTCCTGATTCGGTTCCCACACCTACAGTAAACACTTTAACTCCGCTTTCTGTCAGGGTTTCAGCAAGGGAAGCTGTCTGCGCTTCATGGTCTTCTCCATCGGATAGGATGATCAAAAATTTGTTGGTTTGATCGTCGTTGTTGTAATAGGTTTTTGCCAAATCCAGCGCCTCGTTGATGGCGGTTCCTTGACTTGACACCATGTCTGGATTCGCATTTTGCAAAAACATTTTTGCAGATGCGTGGTCCGTAGTGATTGGCAGTAAGGGGTATGCACTCCCCGCATAGACAATGACTCCAATGCGATCACTTCCCAAGTTTTCGATAACCTTGGATATGATTTGCTTGGACTTTTCCAATCGGTTTGGGGCGATGTCTTCTGCCAACATGCTTTTGGATACGTCCAAAGCAAATACGATGTCTACTCCTTCTCGTTTTACTGTTTTTAATTTGGTGCCCATTTTTGGATTGACCAAGGACAGAATCAAAAAAGAAAGCCCCAAGGAGAAAATCACTACTTTTAAAATCGCTTTAAACGTGGAGGTTGTCGGTGCTATTTTGGACAACAATCCCGCCTCGGCAAAATACCGTTGCTTTTTCCTTTTCCACAAAACATCCCCAACAAACACGAACAACACGAGGAGGAGGACTGCAAAAAAATAAAAATATATAGGTGCTTCTAATTTGTACATTTTCTAAATGGGTATCATTTGTGATTTTTTCAAATAAAACTTCGAAAAACTGTGTTTCTCAAAAGAAATTCCAAGAGCAACAGCCCAATCGCTGCCAACACGAATTGTCGAAACTGTTCCTGGTAGTTGTAATACTTAAATTCTTCTACTTTTGTTTTTTCCAACTTGTTGATTTCGTCGTAAATGGCTTTTAACTTGGAGTTGTTGGTCGCTCGAAAGTATTTTCCAGAGGTTTCTTTTGCTATGTGTTTCAACAAGGCTTCGTCTATCTCTACTTTTTGATTTCTAAACAACAAATTCCCCCTGTGGTCTTTTGCGTAGGGGAAAGGAGCCATCCCGTTGGTTCCAATCGCAATGGTGTAGACTTTGATTTTCAACTCTTTAGCCAATTCTGTTGCGGTTCTTGGATCGATAAATCCGGCTGTATTCACACCGTCTGTCAACAAAATAATCACTTTGCTTTTGGCCTTGCTGTCTTTTAGTCTGTTGATCGAGGACCCCAAACCCATACCGATGGCAGTTCCGTCTTCGATCTGTCCGTATTGAATGGCATCAATGGTCCTGTTTACAATCCCTTTGTCGCTTGTAATGGGCGTTTGTGTAAAACTTTCCCCTGCATAGACCACAATTCCAATGCGGTCGTTGGGGCGTCGGCTTACAAAATCGGAGGCGACCCTTTTGAGGGCTTCCAAACGGTTTGGTTTCAAATCTTTTGCCAACATACTTCCAGAAACATCGATCGCCATGACGATGTCGATTCCCTTATTGGTTTTGGTGCGTTTGCTAACAGACACATTTCGAGGCCGCGCCAAAGCGACAAACAGCATCGAGAGGGCTAGCAACCTCAACAGGTACAAAGCGGGTTTCAATTGAGCTACGAGCGACTTTTGGGCTGCAAATCCACGGGTGGAAGACACGGTCAAGGTCGCGCTGTTTCTTCGGGCCGTATAAAAAAACCAAAATGCCAAAAGTGGCAAGCTCAATAGCCCCCACAAAAAACCTGGATTCTCAAATTCAAAATTTGTCCAATTCATCATTTATTCTATTTCTATGCCGATGCTGTTGAGCATCGTGTTCAAAAGGGTTTGCGTTTCTTCGGACGCTGCCTTGCAAATTGTCAGCACTTGCCATCGTTTATTTTCTTTGGAAAAACCGATGAGTCTGAAGGTCTTTTCAGTCCCTTTTTGACTGAATTTTCCCGATAAAAAAGCACCTGAAAGCTTGTTTTTCAAAACTGCTGGTTGTCGTTCGTATTCGAAATTTTCAATTTCTTTTTGGTCTTGCATGCTTTGAAGGGTTGTTTGCAATACTTGTTCTAATTGAGGTGCGATTTCAGGGACATAGCTCAGAACAGTTACTGTTACTTCCATTTGCGCCGCTGCATTGTCATACCTGTAGATGCCAACCGTTTCCAAAACACTTTGAGCCTGAAGAGGGACTGTGTCAGATTGCAAAGGGATGTTCATAGGAGCGCGCATGGTCAATGGAGGGTCTCCAAAAGAGTACACTTGCCATTTGTCAGGGGCTAGTTCTTGCAGGTTTCCACTGCTGTTATAAGATTTCTTTGAGCTGTTGTTTTGGTCGCTAGAGTTATTTGTAAACAACCACAGAATTGTGCTGATAGCCGCCAAAACAATTGCGAAATACAAAATCGTTTTTTTCTTTTTCCCTTTTTGCAGCAGCACGGACTTCTTTTCAAAATCGCTTGCTTCCACCTCTGTTGCCAAGACCGATGCTTGTTTGTGCTTTTGGAGGACCGCTTCTAAGTCTTGTAAGAGTTTTTCCGCGACTCTTCTGTCATTTTGAATGGCGTGGGAAAGGGGTCTCAGTTTGGCAAACTTAACAAAGTCTGCGTTTTTCAACAAGCCGGCAAGGCTTTCGACCGACTTCGGCGCGATTCCTATTTCTTTGGAGCGGTTTGCTTGCTGTAATAAGGGGATCAATTCTGCGGTCGTTGCCTCCAAGGTATGAATTCCTACTTCCCGGCCAATATAAACCCTCACAATCTCTGTGAGCTCAACGTAATAAGCCTTTGTTTGGTTGTTTTGCCAGAGCTGCTTTTTGTCGAGCTGTGCCAGTTTTTGGAGGGCTTCTCGGTAAGCCGGAATGCTTTCCTTTGGAGGTGCCGTTTCCTTTTTGTAGTATTTTTTGTACACAAAATAACCGGCCGCCAAAAGAAGTAAAATGCCCAACAAAAGGAACACATTGCTCAAATAAGGTATGAAATCATCAAAAACCCAAGGCTCCTCGACAATTGGCTTGTTGGCAAATGGTTTTTGCTTGAGCGTGTCCACAGCTACCGTTGCCACTTGAACCAAAAGCGAATCTGTAAAATAGGCTTTGTCTTGGAGAAAAACTTGCTGTTTTGGGACATAAAAACTGCCGCTGTCAAAACCGGTTAGCAGGTATTTTTTTTCCAACCTGTCAGAAAAAGTGTCTGCTTTTTTGGAGGAAAGCAGTTCCAAAGCCCCCAAGCGCTCCAATTTTGGAAAGCCTACATTGCCAATGCCTTTTACAGAGATCGTGTATTCCAACGTTTCTCCCAGTCGAATGCGTGCGGTATCCAAGGAAACGGAAATGGAGGAGTCCTCTTGGGAGAACCCTGCAAAAGAGAGTAGGAATAAGATGTAAGGAAGTGTTCGTTTCATTGCAATGCGTTCTTTTGCGACTTTTAAATTTCCATGTGGTTTTTAGTTGCCTCCTTTTTGCTTGAAGTAGCCCAATAATTTTTTTACATAGCTTTCATCAACACGAGTACTCAAAAACCCAGATCCGCTTTTTCGAAAGGCGTTTTCGTAAAATTTTTTGGTAGCGCGGTAGTTTTCTGCATAGGCATTGCGAACCTTTTTGGATCCCGTGTTTGCGAGGGTCACAATGCCCGTTTCGGCATCCAACATGGGAACGAGCCCTAAGTTGGGAATTGTTTCGTCAAACTGGTCGTAGACTCGGACTCCCGTAATGTCGTGTTTTTTTCCTGCGATTTTTAAGGTCTGTTCGTAAGAAGCGTCCATAAAATCGGAAAGGACAAAGACAATGGCTTTTTTGGTCATGACATTGGACAAATATTTCAAGGCCTCGTCGATGTTTGTCTTTTTGCTTTGTGGCTTAAAATCTACCAATTCTCTAATGATGCGTAGCACGTGACTTTTGCCTTTTTTGGGTGGAATAAAAAGTTCGATGGCGTCTGAAAACAAAATCAAACCTACTTTGTCATTGTTTTGAATGGCAGAAAAAGCAAGGGTAGCTGCAATTTCTGTCACCGTATCTTTTTTGAATTGTGCGCTTGTCCCAAAATGCTCAGAACCACTGATGTCTACCAAAAGCATCATGGTCAATTCTCTTTCTTCTTCAAATACTTTTACATAGGGTTGGTGGTAACGAGCGGTCACATTCCAGTCGATGTTTCGAATGTCGTCTCCAAATTGATAATCGCGTACCTCGCTAAAGGTCATTCCTCTTCCTTTGAAAGAACTGTGGTATTCTCCAGAAAAAATATGGTCCGAGAGACGGCGTGTTTTGATCTCAATTTTACGGACTTTTTTAAGTATCTCTTTGGTCTCCATTTTTACATGTAAGATGGTACAATTTGGCAAACAACATTATTTCCTTTCGATGAAAATCTA
>DLQL01000060.1:0-1793 GCA_002477565.1 Flavobacteriaceae bacterium UBA7433 | reverse complement strand
TCTGCCTCATAGGTAACACCTATTCTGTGGCGCAAGATATCGTAAACAACCGCCCGTACATCTTCAGGAATCACATAACCTCTTCTTCGGATAAATGCATAACATTTGGCTGCTTGTGCCAAACTGATGCTTCCACGTGGAGAGGCGCCAAAACTAATGAGGGGTTTGATTTCTGACAGGTTGTACCTTTCGGGGTAACGCGTTGCAAAAACAAGGTCTAAAATGTATTTTTCAATCTTTTCGTCCATATACACCTCTTTGACAATTTCTCTGGCTTTTAAAATCTGTTGCATTGAAACCACCGGATTGACGGTTGCAAAACCACCGTTGAGGTTTTGACGCATGATTTGTTGTTCCTCGTTTAGCTTTGGGTAATCGATGACTACTTTTAACATAAAGCGGTCTACTTGTGCTTCCGGTAAAGTATACGTTCCTTCTTGCTCTACGGGGTTTTGTGTCGCCATTACCAAAAAAGGCGCGTCCAAGGGAAAAGTCTCGTCACCAATGGTGATCTGACGTTCTTGCATGGCTTCTAACAAAGCGGATTGCACTTTTGCCGGGGCTCTGTTGATTTCGTCTGCCAATACAAAATTGGCGAAAATAGGACCTTTTTTGATTTCAAAACTATTGGACTTCATGTTGTAAATCATCGTCCCTACCACATCTGCAGGCAACAAATCCGGTGTAAATTGAATGCGGCTAAAGGCGCCGTTGAGCGCTTTTGACAAGGTGTTGATGGCCAGTGTTTTTGCCAATCCGGGCACTCCTTCCAACAAAATATGTCCATTTCCTAACAATCCAATCAACAAACGGTCTATCATTTGTTTTTGACCGACAATGACTTTGCTCATTTCATTTGTTAACAAATCGATAAAAGCACTTTCCTTTTCAATTTTTTCGTTGAGTGCGCTGATGTCTATACTGCTGCTTTGTGCTTCCATTTTCTTTGAAATAAAACGATTTTAAAATTTGTGTGTAATTGAGAATTACAAATCTAAACTAATCTCTACCTTTTTTTGTTAAAATTTGGTTAAAGAAGCCTTGGTAAACCTGACAAAATTCCGTTTTAAAGAGGTGAATACACATTGGAAAACCTGTGCTATTTATGGGTCTTATGGTTTAAAAAACACCCTCTTTTCTGCGTTCTTAAAAACAAGAAAGCCGCAACAAAAACTTATAAGTGTGTTTTTAATGTTAAAGAAATGGGTAGAATTATTTGTTAATAACCTTTTTTTTAACAATATTTGTAACTCAAAACCAACTAACTAAACAATATTCCTATAAGAAAAGAGCCTTTACTGGGCTCTTTTTTTTTGTGGAAAACTTCTTTTTTTACCCAAAAAAACAGCACTAAGTTTCCTTTCAAAAACAAACATTGTTTATTTTCCTAAAAAGTACTACCTTCTAGTTGTCAAAATTTATCGGGCATTCTTTTTTTGATAACAATTCTTCCCTTTGAAAGGACATTTCTGGAACTGCTAAAAAGCAACTTGCAATTTTGAAGGCCTCCATTTCGTCAATTTCGTTTTCTTTACATGCTCTCAAAAAATCTCTTTTATTTTCTTTGTGGACTGTTTTCCCCTTTCCAATATTTGGTTTCAATCGCTATAAATTTTGACAAGTTTTTAAAAAAGCACGTATATAGATGTTGTTTTATTAATTTTTTGTTAAAAAAATGCTATATTAGGAAAGTTGCCTAATGTTTAAATTCATTTAAACGAAAATATTTTTAATGAATTTTGTTGCTGTAATGCAAGATTTAAAAAGTTAAAAAGATTGTTCTTGAAAAAGGA
>DLQL01000003.1:565-5199 GCA_002477565.1 Flavobacteriaceae bacterium UBA7433 | reverse complement strand
CCAAGCATCCCATATTTTTACCTTGTTGTCCTGCAAATAGGCGATGTTGGTCTCACCTTTTAAAAACCACAGCAATTCGTGAATGATGGATTTTAGGTGCAATTTCTTTGTGGTAACCATTGGGAAACCTTTGGAAAGGTCAAAACGCATCTGATAGCCAAAAACACTTTTGGTTCCAGTTCCCGTACGATCTCCTTTGAAAACGCCATTTTCTTTGACGTGCTTTACTAAGTCTAAATACTGCTTCATAATCTGTATTCCGTTCTAAAAAACAGCACTTTGTCGCTGTAGATCCACAAAAATACAAAATGGAAACGACTGAAAAAGGAGAATGCTTTCTTTTTGTTAACAATGATGTTCAAAACGTTTCGTTCAAAATGATTCCTAACTTGATTGAAGAGCAGCACCAAAAGGTTTTCGGATTTGTTCATTCAATCAAATTAACCCTTCGCTTAGAAAGAGTTCAAAATGAATCTTTTGAGTGTTTTCGGCAATTGAAGCACAAGCAAGACAAAAGTAATTCGATGCTTTTTGGTGGTGTTAAAAGAAGACTTTAGGAACGATTGCTGATTTCATCGCGAATTTTTGCTGCCATTTCGTAATTTTCTTGCGCCACCGCTTTGTTCAATTTTTGATGGAGTTCTTTTAGAGAAAAACCTGACAGTTCATTGGGAACATCACTTTTAGTTGTTCGATCGACAACAGCTTCTTCTTCGGGTGCTTCCGTTGCCGTGATGATGTCTTCTGTACCTATTTTCAGATAGATTCCTGCTTGGTCTAAGATGGATTCGTAGGTGTAAATTGGAGCGTTGAAACGCGTGGCGAGTGCAATTGCATCGGAAGTACGCGCATCGATGGTCTGTTCTAGGCCCTCTCGTTCACAAATCAGACTGGAGAAAAACACACCGTCTACCAATTTGTAGATGGTTACTTGAATGATGTTGATGTCAAAACAATCAGCAAAATCTCGAAACAGGTCGTGTGTCAAAGGCCGAGGAGGTTTGATTTCTTTTTCGAGGGCAATCGCAATGGATTGGGCTTCAAAAGCTCCAATGATGATTGGGAGTGTTCTTTCTCCTTCTACTTCCGACAAAACCAGCGCATAAGCGCCACTTTGTGTTTGGCTGTAGGAAATCCCTTTGATGTCCAGTTTTACAATGCTCATGGTAATGGGCTCATTTTTAAAAATTCAAAAGCTGTCTGAAAGAAAGAATGCACCTCACTCTACAGACAGCCTTTCAAGGCACAATTTAATAAAAATTAAGAATTTTGCGCCTTAAAATCACGCAACTTTTCAATTAATTTTGGGACCACTTCAAAAGCATCTCCAACAATTCCATAATCAGCTGCTTTGAAAAATGGCGCTTCTGGATCTGTATTGATGACTACTTTTACTTTGGATGCGTTGACTCCGGCGAGGTGTTGGATCGCGCCAGAGATTCCGATAGCGATGTAGAGGTTTGAAGCTACGGGTTTTCCGGTTTGCCCCACGTGTTCTCCATGCGGTCTCCAGCCCATATCAGAAACGGGTTTGGAACAGGCAGTGGCGCCACCCAAAACTGCAGCGAGCTCTTCAATAAGTCCCCAGTTTTCAGGTCCTTTCAATCCCCTTCCTCCAGAGACAACAACATCTGCATCTGCAATACTTACATTGCCAGAGGCCTTGTTGATGGCAGTAGAGCGCACCTCAGAACTGCAAATCTCAGGAGAGAAATCTTCTTCGTTTGCGGTGGTGGGATTTTCAAAAACCCCAAAAGAATTTTTTGCCAAACCGATCAATTTCTTATCACTTTTGATCTCAGTGTGGCTGAAAGCCTTGTTGGAAAAGGCTTTTCTTTTGATCACAAAAGGGTGGATGGAACTCGGTGCTGCAACGACATTGGAAGCGTAGCCCGCAGAAAGTTTAATTGCCAAGATGGGTGCTAAGTACAAACCGTTGGAGCTACTGTCAACGACAACGACAGTTGCGTTTTCTCTTTCGGCGACTTGTTGAACGATGCCTGCAAAAATTTTGGCATTGAAGCTGTTCAAATCCGCATGGTTTATTTTGACAATCTTATCGGCTCCATACCGAGACAGTTCAGCTGGGTTCGTGGCATTGACAGTCAAAGCGATCAATGGCAAATCCATTTGTTCAGCGACTTTTTTTCCGTAAGAAACGGCTTCAAGTGCGGTGTTTTTAAAATTTCCTTCCGAAGTTTCGGCATATACGACTACAGACATAGCGATGGGTTGTTAAAGATGAATGGTATCTTGTTGGTAATTTTTTTTCAGATGACTTTGGCTTCTTTGTGGAGCAGTGCAATCAAACCGTCCACATCAGAAGCGTCCACCAATTTACAAGCGGATTTGGCTGCCGGTTTTTCAAAGCGATTGGCATGGGTACTGCTTTCTATTGCAATGGGTGCCAAAACTGTCAAGGGTTTTTTTCGAGCCATCATGATGCCGCGCATGTTTGGAATGCGAAGGTCTTTTTCTTCCACCATTCCTTTTTGACCAGCTATGACCAAAGGCAATGTGGCCGAAAGGGTTTCTGTACCTCCGTCAATTTCTTTGAGAGCAGTCGCCGTTTGGTTTTCGATCTCCAGCCCGACGCAAGCATTGATGAAATTCCAATCCAAGAGCGTTGCGAGCATTCCAGGAACCATGGCACCGTTGTAGTCGATCGACTCTCTGCCTGTCAAAATCAAATCGCAGGCATGCTCTTTTAGAACGGCTGCCAATTGATGGGCAACAAAAAGACCGTCTGTAGGTTCGGCGTCTATGCGGATGGCATCGTCTGCTCCGATGGCCAATGATTTTCGCAAAGAAGATTCCACGGAAGCATCTCCGACGGAAATAACCGTGATGGAAGCTCCTTGTTTTTCTTTCAACCACATGGCGCGTGCCAGGGCAAATTCATCGTAGGGATTGATGACAAATTGCACGCCTGTTTTGTCAAATTCAGACGCATTTTCAGTAAAATTTATTTTTGAGGTTGTATCGGGAACGTGGCTGATACATACGAATACTTTCATAGAAAAAGTGGGCTTTATATTTGCTTGATTTTTACCATTCAAAATTACAACATTTTTTTGAAAAAAACTATGCATGCATAGTAAAAAAAGACCCTTATTTTCAGGTCTTAGTACATGGGTTATCAGTAAGTTGGATTCTTAGCGGGTTTTTGAAGCTGTTTGTTTTCCATGTGACTGCCTGATTTTTAAGACTTGAAATGTCAAAAGTTATCAGAAAAAAAAGGGAGCAACAATTGGCATTTGATGGACGCTTTCTTTTTTTTGTTTTTTTTAAAAGAGAAATTCCTAGAATGCCATGAAAATCCTTATTTTTGTTGCCTCATAAAGATGATACCTATGAAAACGATACAGTTTAGAGAAGCTATTTGCGAAGCCATGAGTGAAGAGATGCGTTTGGATGAAAGCGTATACTTGATTGGAGAAGAAGTAGCGGAATACAACGGAGCTTACAAAGCTTCCAAAGGAATGTTGGACGAATTTGGAGAGAAGCGTGTGATTGACGCCCCCATTGCCGAGCTTGGTTTTGGTGGAATAGCCGTGGGATCTACCATGACGGGCAACCGTCCGATTGTAGAATACATGACGTTTAATTTTGCTTTGGTTGGAATTGATCAAATCATCAACAACGCCGCCAAAATCCGTCAAATGTCGGGAGGACAATTTCCTTGTCCTATCGTATTTAGAGGACCTACAGCTTCTGCAGGCCAATTGGGAGCGACCCACTCACAAGCTTTTGAAAACTGGTTTGCAAACACTCCGGGATTGAAAGTAGTAGTTCCCTCCAATCCCTACGATGCAAAAGGGCTCTTAAAAGCCTCGATTCGAGACAACGACCCAGTGATTTTTATGGAGTCTGAGCAAATGTATGGCGACAAGGGAGAAGTTCCAGAAGGAGAATACATCATTCCTTTGGGAGTGGCTGACATCAAAAGAAAAGGAACGGATGTGACAGTGGTTTCTTTTGGTAAAATCATCAAAGAGGCATACAAAGCTGCAGAAATTTTAGAAAAAGAAGGCATTTCGATAGAAATCATTGATTTGAGAACCATCCGTCCTTTGGACATTGATGCCATCATAGCGTCGGTCAAAAAAACCAACAGGTTGGTCATTTTGGAAGAAGCGTGGCCATATGGAAACATTTCTACGGAAATCACCTATCAGATACAAGAAAAAGCATTCAACTATTTGGATGCGCCGATCAAACGCATCAACACAGCGGATACGCCTGCACCTTATTCACCTGTATTGTTGGCAGAATGGTTGCCAGATCACACAGACGTAATCAAAGAAGTAAAAGAAGTGTTGTATGCAAAGTAAACAGTTTTTTTAAACAGCAAAACCACCAATTCCTTTCTCGTTTGAGAAAGGAATTTTTTTTGGAACAAACGGGCCTGTGTTAAGTTTGTGTATTTTTTTGAAAAATCAAAGTGTCAATTGACTGATTTTGCTATTTTTGCAAAAAATTTAAGCACCCAATCACAAAAATATGAATGCAAAAGCAGTAGAAACTTTTGATGTCTTGGTAGAGATTCCAAAAGGAAGTAGAAATAAGTACGAATACGACTTCGACCTTCACAAAATTCGTTTTGACAGAATGTTGTTTTCTTCCATGATGTA
>DLQL01000003.1:0-438 GCA_002477565.1 Flavobacteriaceae bacterium UBA7433 | reverse complement strand
GATGAAAAAGGACCGGATGAAAAAATCATCTGCGTGCCAATTTCCGATCCCATTTGGAACGATAAAAAAGACATCGCTGATTTGAATCCACACCGATTGAAAGAAATCGAACATTTCTTCCAAGTGTACAAAGATTTGGAAGAAAAGAAAGTAGATGTTGGTGGATGGGGAGATGCTCAAGAAGCCAGAGAAATCTATGTAAAATGTGTAGAGCGTTACGAAAATAGCGAACACAAAGCCAAGGGAAGTTTCAAGATATAAAGCAGTTTTCCACCTCTTTTTAAAACACCGTGTTTATTTAATTAAACACGGTGTTTTTTTATCTGCCATTTTTTTCTATTTTTAGGCAACTGAATTTTAATCATTTAAACTTAAACCAAACTAAGAATGGAATTAATTGTAAACTACCTACCCCTCTTTGGAGTAGTCGCACTCGCC
>DLQL01000061.1:440-24225 GCA_002477565.1 Flavobacteriaceae bacterium UBA7433 | reverse complement strand
AGAGGTTTGGGACCAGATCAAGTATTGGTATTGGTAAACGGAAAAAGAAGGCACAAAAGTTCTTATTTGAATGTCAATGGAACCGTTGGAGCGGGTTCTGTTGGTACAGACATGAACGCTATTCCAACGGCAGCTATCAAAAGAATTGAAGTTTTAAGAGATGGTGCCGCAGCACAATACGGCTCTGATGCCATTGCTGGTGTCATCAATATTGTCTTGAAAGAAGCCACAAATAAACTGGACTTCTCAGTGACGTTTGGAGCGAACAATTCTTCGAAAAGCAATCATCAAGAAGGTGGTTTTGACGGTGAAAAGTTACAAATCGACGCCAACTATGGAATCAACTTAGGTTCGAAAGGAGGATTTGTCAATTTCACAGGTTCTATTGCTACCCGAAATCCTGCACTAAGAAACGCGACCAATGCAGAGCAAATTTATGACATTGCCAATGCTGTGGAACACGCTTTTACCAATCAAAGCGGAAAAACCATTGCAGAAATGACCGCTGAAGATTATCAAAGCGGCGCTGCTTTATTGGGCACAAATTACATCAGTGCTAGCGATCAAACGGCCATTGCTGAACTTGACTTATCGGCAACCGATGGGGTTTTGAATACTCCTGGAGACCTTGGGCTATTGCGTGGTTTTCTTCCTGATGAAGGGACTGGTGAATTTGGGAGTTATCAAGAATTCGACGACGCGCAATTCGCTGCGCGAGGATTGGAAAGAAATGACTTTAGATTCAAAGTAGGTACTTCCAAATTGAGAGAAGGGAAATTTTTCACAAACTTATCGCTTCCTCTATCAGAAAACACAGAAATTTATTCTTTTGGAGGAATCAGCTATCGTCAGGGATTGGCCTATGGATTTCTAAGGGAACCATGGAGACCTAAAGCGAATGTTGCTTCAAATGCTGATGGTTTTTTACCTGGAATTCAATCCGATATTCTTGATCAGTCTTACGCTGTGGGAATCAAAGGGGTTACACAAAACGGATGGAATGTCGATTTCTCCAATAGTTTTGGGTCCAATACTTTTGGTTTTACTGTTGTCAACAGTACCAATGCCAGTTTAGGAGCGACTTCTCCTTCTGTTTTTGATGCAGGATCTTACTCTTTTTCGCAAAATACAACCAATTTAGACTTCAATAAGTTCAACGAAGATATCTTCTCCGGATTGAACATTGCCTTTGGTGCAGAATACAGAGTGGATCACTTTGAAATATTTGACGGAAAAGAAAATTCATACGCTACTTACAACAACAACGGTGTTCCTACATCTGGAGGCGCTGAAGGAGCAACGAATGCGCTTGGAGAAAGTTTGCCAGGTACTTCACAAGTTTTTGGAGGTTTTACACCTCAGAACGCCGTTGATAAGTACCGAAACAGTATTGGTCTTTATTTTGATACGGAAGCAGACATCTCTGAAAATTTACTTGTTAGCTTAGCGACTCGTTATGAAAACTTTTCTGACTTTGGAGAAACTTTTAACTACAAGGTAGCTACGCGAATCAAACTTTCTGACAATATTTCTGTGCGTGCTGCGAATAGCACTGGATTTAGAGCTCCTTCTTTGCAACAACAATATTACAGCAGAAGTAGCACCATTTTCAATGCAAACGGTGTTGCCGAAGAGGTAGTTTTGTTTCCAAATGACAGTCCTCCGGCTGATCTCTTAAACATAGGAACTTTGAAGGAAGAGGTTTCAAAAAGTTCAAGTGTCGGTTTTACTGGAAAAATAAACAACTTCACATTTACTGTTGATGCGTATCAAATAGAAATAGAGGACAGAATCGTTTTAACTGGTAAATTTTCACACAACGATGATACTACCCTGAAACCCATTTTTGATGCGGCCGGAGCAGGGAAAGCGCAATTTTTAGCCAATGCCATCGATACAAAAAATCAAGGAATCGATATCGTTGCCGGATATAAAATAGCTCTTTCAGATAAATTAAATCTTGACAATACGCTTGCTGCTACTTTTTCTGAAACAGAAATTACGAATATCAATGTTCCAAGCGATATTTCAAGTGCAGGATTAGAAGGAGACTTTTTTGATGGACAAGAAGAGGCTTTTTTGACCATAGCTCAACCGAGAACCAAAATAAATTTAACACACAACTTATCCAGTGAAAAATGGGCTGTCTTACTACGAAATGTGTATTTTGGAGAAGTAACAGATCCCGATGAATTTTCTACTGGGCAAGCTAGAGTGGCGGGCGCTTCTGTAAATGACAATGCCGTCTACGGAGGTAAAGTTGTAACGGATTTAACCCTTACGAACAACATGAACGACAATACAAGCATTACCATTGGAGCCAACAATGTGTTCGATGTGTATCCCGATGAAAATAGACCCGGCAGTCAGTCGAATGCATCGTTTCCCTATTCACGACGAACTTCGCAATTTGGATTCTTAGGAAGGTATCTTTTTGCAAGAATAAATATAGAATTGTAACAAAGAGGAAACCTAGTTTCAGAACAAGAAAAAAGCCAGTGATGTTTCGCTGGCTTTTTTTATGTTGTACACGGGTGTGTTTTAGGGCTCCTCAAAAGGCAGGATTTCCATTTTTTCTCCGTCAAAAACCCCGTAGGTAAAATACGTAATCCAATCGCCTAAATTCACACATCGGCTGTTTTGTCCAAGTGCAAGGTCCATAGGCAAATGTCGGTGGCCAAACACAAAATAATCACGGTGTTTTGCTTGCAGCTCTTGTTTGGCGTACTGCACCAACCACTCCTTATCCTCGCCTAAGAAAACAACGTCTTCTGCACCGGAAATCAATTTGTTTTTAACGGATAAATACTGGGCTAGTGAAACACCTAAATCAGGGTGCAACCATCGAAAAAACCACTTTGAAATTGGGTGGGTAAATACTTTTTTCATGCGCTTGTAGCCTTTGTCTCCGGGTCCCAATCCATCTCCATGGGCGATGAAAAAAGTCTTGTTGTGAAAGGTAAATTCCTTGGGTTTGTGGTATACGGGGATGTTCAGTTCTTTTTCAAAATAATCTTGCATCCACAAGTCGTGGTTGCCTACAAAAAAATGAATGGGAATTCCGCTGTCACGAAGCTCAGCCAATTTTCCCAAAACCCTGATAAATCCTTTGGGAACTACTGTTTTGTATTCAAACCAAAAATCAAACAGGTCTCCCAGCAAAAAAAGCACTGCTGCGTCGTGTTTTATCTGGTCGAGCCAGCGGACAAATTTTTCTTCCCTCACTTTGCTTTCCTCAGGGCTAGGAGCGCCAAAATGCTGGTCAGAGGCAAAGTATATTTTTTTAGATGCGGTCAACTTTTGTTGGGTTTGTTATCGCAAAGATACATTTTTTAGGGTTTCCTTAGAAAAAGGCTTGCTACTCATTCGAAGGACTGTTTTATTGGATGCTGCTCTTTTCCAATTGCAGCACTTTGGAAATCATGTTGTCTTGTTGTTGGTAAATTTGATAAAACGTGGATTCATCAAAAACTTGACGTGCAATCAAAGCTTTCAAATAATTGTGGAGCAATCTGCGTTTTTGAGGGGTGGGATTGTCATTGATCTCCGCAAAAATCAAAAAGCGTTTTAGAATGGACTCGTCTTTGTCTGCTTGAGTTACAAAAGCTAGGGGCCCCATTTCTTTAAGCTCTTTCCGATGGGCATCTGCATACTCAAAGCTAAAGGTGTTTAGAGTATTGAAATACCTATTTTCCAAATAGGCGGTTGTATCTACTGCGACAAACACGTCGGGAATGATGCCGCCGCCGCCGTACACTGTCTTCCCTTTGGGCGTAGTATACTTTAGGGAATCCACCACTTGAATACTGTCTTTGGAGAGCAATTCTCCTCTTAAAACTCGGTTTTGATAGTCCTTTGCATACTGCAATGCAGCGTTGAGGTTGTAGGGTTTTTGAATGGAACGCCCGGTAGGGGTGTAGTATTTGGCGACCGTCAGCCGTACCGCAGAACCATCTCCTAAAGGAAGTTCTTGCTGTACCAACCCTTTTCCAAAAGAACGTCTTCCGACAATCACTCCTCTGTCGTTGTCTTGTAGAGCGCCTGCTACAATTTCACTTGCCGAAGCCGAGCCTTCGTCGATCAGCACATACACTTTGGCGTCCTCAAACAAGCCTTCTTCCGTAGCAAAAAACTCTTCCCGCTTGCCTTTGTTGTTTTCTGTAAAAACGATGAGTTTTCCCTTTTCCAAAAACGCATCAGCAATTTGAGTGGCCACATGGATAAAACCGCCTCCGTTTTGACGCAGGTCCAAAACCAAATTTTTGGCTCCTTTTTGTTTTAAGAATTGCAGTTTTCTGAAAAAATCGTCATCGGTCGTCATCGCAAAACGGTCTATTTTTACATAGCCTAGCTCAGGATTCAAGAGGTAAGCAGCTTCCACACTTTGAATGGCAACTTTGCCTCTAACAATCTTAAATTGCAACTGCGATGCGGTTTGCTTTCGATAAATTGTCAAGTCCACTTCTGTATTTGCTGGGCCTTTTAATATCTTGACAATTTCTTGGCTGCTGCGGTTTGTATCGGTTAACGTGTCTTGGTTTGCAATTAAAATTCGGTCTCCGGCTAGGATTCCTGCTCGCTCACTCGGCCCTCCTGCCAAAACATGCGTGACTGTCAAAGAGTCTTTGTGCATCAGAAACTGCACGCCGATTCCCTCAAAGTTTCCCAGTAAATTCTCTTGATTTGCCAAGAGGGTTTCTTTTGAAAAATAAACAGAATGCGGATCTAATTTGTCGACAATTTCTGTGATGACATTGTCCAATATTTCTTCCGTATCGACGGAATCTACATACTGATTGTCAATAAAGTCGAGCAGTTTTATGATTTTTATTTGGGCACTGGAACTTTTAAAAAAAGTACGCGCGTCTTTTTCAAAATCAAACAAAGATCCAATCGCAATACCAATTGCAACGGCAATTCCAAGAAAAAAAGGGATGTTGTTTTTATCCTTCATAACCGTCTATATGCAAAACTTCAATACCTGCTGCTTCTAAAAAATGAACGCCTGAAAGGTCTTTGTATGCCTTTGCGAATACCACCCTCTTGATGCCCGCCTGTAAAATGAGTTTGCTACAATCTCTACAGGGCGACAAGGTGACATACAAGGTTGCTCCGTCGGAAGATTGGGTGGAGGCTGCCACTTTTAAAATGGCGTTGGCTTCCGCGTGCAAAACCATCCACTTGGTTTCTCCTGTTTCGGATTCACAACAGTTCTCAAATCCTGTCGGTGCGCCATTGAAACCGTCTGAAATGATCATTCTTCCCTTGACAATCAGGGCGCCCACTTGTTTCCTTTTGCAGTGAGATAGTTTGGCCCATTCAAAAGCCATGTTGATATATGCGCGGTCGTATTTGATTTGTTTTTTAGAATTGGCCATTTGTTGGTGGTGGTTTTTTATTGGGCGATGAGTAGCAATCGTTGTCTAATGGATTTGAATCACCCAAAAGTCGTGAATCTTATGTTAAAAGCCAACATTTCTATTGTAAAATAAAAGTACTTTAAAATAAAAAAGTGGATCGTGCCAAAAGCATTGGAAGGACAACTCCGATGACCATTGCCGACAACACAAGGACCCAATCTCTTTTGGAAACTTTGAACAAAAGCGTTGCCAAGAAGGAAAGCAAAGCCATTCCCAAAACAACGAGTAATTGTGCAACTTCAACCCCCAAAGCAAAAGCGAACATTGGCATCAGTTTGTCTGTGCTGTCTGCCAAGAGCATTTTTAAATACATTGAAAATCCCAAACCGTGAATGCAACCAAAACAAAGGGACAAAAGAATCGTAAATGGGTTGCTGACATTGAATTTTCCTGCGGTAACAAGCTTGAAGACTGCCGTGATAAAAATGGTAGTTGGAATGAGTAGTTCTACCCATTCAGAAGCTACGGCAAGTAGTTTGAAAAGAACCATGCCCAAGGTCAAGGAATGACCCAGTGTAAAAGCGGTGATCAACCACAGGACTTGTTTCCACTGTTTGGAAGAATACCCGAGGACCAAGACGACCAAGAATAAAAAATGATCGTAGGCCTGAAGGTCCATAATGTGTTTTACACCGAGGTTGCAATAAAAAAGAAATTCATTCATAACCGTCCTTTTTTTCAAAAATAGAAAAAACTTCTCTCGTTTTAAACGGTTAAATAAAGTTTTTGTAGAGGTTCACAAAATATTTTTTGAAAGCACTTCCCTGTGTTTTTGTTTCGTATAAACAAATCACACAAAACAATTCCAAAATTGCTGTTCCAACTACAAATATTTTTGATGTTGTGGGCTCAAAGAAAAACGTACTGCAACAATGTAGCGTGTTCAGATTGCCACAACGTAAGTTCTTTGTTCTTAGGATTTAAAAAAGGGCTGCTTTTCACAAATAAATGCCTAACTTACAAAAGCTAGGTCCTTCTGGTTATTTAAAATTTAATAAAAACTTTAGATAAACTGATGTTACAGAAGTAGTAGAATGGCTCGGTGCAAATGGCTAATATCTTTTAAAACATTTCCTTTTCTAGATTGGACATTATATAAGGCTTTGAAAACTTCCCTGAAAAAGAAGTCCTCCCCCGTATTGTGACAAAAAAGGGTTCCTATTATGGAGCCCTTTTTTACTTTTTTCAATTGCTGTTCAAATTAGCAGCAACTTATTTTATCAACTCTTCCTTGGTGGCGCCCGCCTTCAAATTCCGTTTCCAAAAACACCTCTACAAAACTCAAGGCTTGTTGAAGTGATACAAACCGAGCGGGGATGGTTAAAATATTGGCGTCGTTGTGTTGGCGAGTCAATGCGACCAATTCTTTGTTCCAACACAATGCAGCACGAATGCCTTGGTGTTTGTTGGCAGTCATTTGAGCTCCATTGCCGCTGCCACACAAAATAATGCCAAATATTGCTTTCCCACTTTCCACAGCCTCCGCTGTTGGATGAATTGCATCTGGATAATCCATACTATCTGATGTGTCTGTTCCAAAATTCAAAACTTTGATTCCTTTGCTTTCCAGTAATTTGATGATTTCAAACTTGTAATCTGGTCCTGCATGGTCGTTTCCAATCGCTATCGTCATAATCGTTGTTTTTGTTTTACAAAAATACAACAAAAGCCAAAAGCATCAAATCATACTGAACCTATAATTTGTACAAAATGCTTTTTTTTCCGTGTTCTTAAAATTTACGACTATGAACAACGAATCTGATAACTTTTTACCAATGTGCTGTCTACAAACAATTTGGCTGTTTTTTCGAATTGTTGACAAATTGGGGTAAAAAAACAACAAGTATTTTTGGAACTTTGATAATAAAAAACAATACCGCTTTGCTTTCTTTATTTCCAAATTTTCTTACCAATAGTTAAGGCATACTTATCAACTGTTTTGAATAGGGTTATGAATAATAATATTCAAAAAAAGAATATCTAAAACATCTGTTTGTATTTTTAAATAGCCTTGTTAATAAGTGCTCTTTTATTTTTGTTTTTCAAGGTTTTAGCTCTTAATAAAACTGTGAATACCTGTTTGTAACTTTCCATAAATCACATTTCCAAATAGATCCATACAAAGTTATGCCAGTTATGAACAGCTTATCATATACCATTGTGTTTTTTTAAATTTTAAAATAAAAATATAATAATATATACTATTGTTTATAACTACAGAAGCTTTTAATTGAAAGACTTTTGTAAGAATTTTTTATTTGTTCCTTTATGTTTAACAAACAGATTTATTGATTAGACAGATCACACGATCGATTATCAATTTAATGCCAGCACCGAATGTATTGATGTATACGATTCCAATACCATCACTGGGATCATAGAGAGTAAAGAATCTATTTTGTAAAGACTTTTTAAGAAGGTGGAGTTCGCTTTACCTTGTCTAATGAAGACAATAAGGACAAGCCAAGAGAAACTTATGTAAGTGATTTGTTTTAAAATAAAAAGAAGCGTATTAAACTAACAACAAATGCGTTGCTCTGTTTATATTTTGTACTTTTAAAAATTGAAAAACAACAAGATGAATAAAAAGAAAAAAATATATAAAAAGAAAGGAAACACAATCAAAGACTTGTCACAAAAAATACTAAAGTTGTTTGTTAAAAATCCTTCCAAAAATTGGAATTACAAACAAATTTCATCCTCGCTCAAGCTTACTGATGCCAATTCCAGAAGTCAGGTAATTAAAAGTTTAGAAGAACTCAAAGCCAAAGGCAACATAGAAGAAGCCAATCGGGGTTCCTTTGTTTTGTCAGAAATCAAAAATTACTACCAAGGAACATTGGATTTGACCTCCAACGGAAATGCCTATTTTATTTGTGATGATTTTGAAAACGACGTATTCATTCCTTCCATCAATTTGAACCGTGGTCTTGACAAAGACACGGTAAAAGTGTATGTTTATGACAAACGCAGAAGTTCCAAAAAAGAAGGAGATGTGGTCGCAATTGTTGAACGTTTCAAAACAGAATTTGTAGGGGTTTTGCAGCTCAGTAAAAATTTTGGTTTTGTTGTTCCTGATAGCAATAAAATGTACTCGGATATCTTTATTTCCAAAGACAATTTAGAAGGTGCCGAAGATGGAGATAAAGTAGTTGTCAATTTGATAGATTGGCCGGAAAATTCGAAAAACCCTTTTGGAAAAATAAAACAAGTATTGGGAAAACCAGGAGACCACAATACAGAGATCCATAGCATTCTTGCCGAGTACGGACTCCCTTACGAATTCCCAGCTCATGTGGAAAAAGAAGCCGCCGACCTCGACACTACTATTACAGAAAAAGAAATTGCCAAGCGCAGAGACATGCGTTCCGACTTGACATTTACCATAGACCCCAAAGACGCGAAAGACTTTGATGACGCTTTGTCTTTTACGATTTTGGAAAACGGCAACTATGAAATTGGAATTCATATTGCCGATGTTTCTCATTACATCCCTTTGGATTCTGAATTGGAAAGAGAAGCTTATGAAAGAGCTACTTCTGTTTATTTGGTTGATCGTGTGGTCCCCATGCTTCCAGAAATGCTTTCCAACGGTGTTTGTTCACTGAGGCCTAACGAAGAAAAACTGACCTTTTCTGCAGTTTTTGAATTGAACGAAAAAGCAGAAATCAAAAACCAATGGTTTGGAAGAACAGTTACCTATTCTGACCAACGTTTTGCATACGAAGAAGCCCAAGTTGTCATTGAAAACGGTGTAAAAGACCAACCGACAACAATTCCAAAATCCATTTCCATCAGAGAAAGTGCTTATGAAGTTTCTCCAACAGTTGTCAACGCTATTTTAAAAATGGACACACTTGCCAAAACCTTGCGCAAAAAGAGGTTGCGAGATGGTGCGATTACCTTTGACAAAGTAGAAGTTAAATTCAATTTGGACGCAGATGCAAACCCTTTGGGAGTCTTTATGAAAGAATCCAAAGACGCCAACAAACTCATCGAAGAATTCATGTTGTTGGCCAACAAAAAAGTATCTGAATTTGTCAGTAAAAAAGGCGGGAAGTCCTCCACTTTTGTGTACCGTGTTCACGACGAGCCCAACGTTGACAAACTTACCGCCTTGCAAGGAATCATTGGAAAATTTGGTTACAGCATCGACATCAATACCCGTCAATCTACTTCCAACACCCTGAACAAACTATTGAAAGATGTCCACGGAAAAGGAGAGTCCAACATGATCGAAACGCTCGCCATACGATCCATGTCAAAAGCGATTTATACTACCGAAAACATCGGGCATTACGGGTTGGCATTTGACCATTATTCTCACTTTACATCTCCCATTCGTCGTTATCCTGATGTGATGGCACACCGCTTGTTGCAACACTATTTGGACGGAGGCAAACCGCCAAAAAAAGAACTTTACGAAGAGAAGTGCAAGCACGCTTCTGAAATGGAATACCTGGCTACCAAAGCGGAAAGAGATTCCATCAAATACATGCAAATAAAATACATGCAGGACCACAAAGATGCTGAATTTTTAGGAGTAATATCAGGGGTCACAGAATGGGGTATTTATGTAGAAATCATTGAAAACAAATGCGAAGGTATGGTCAGAACCCGAGACATCAAAGACGACTATTATACGTATGACGAAAAGCAATATGCTTTGGTAGGACAATCCACTAAGAGAAAATACCAGTTGGGAGACGAAGTAACCGTAAAGGTAAAAAACACGGATCTCGATCGGAAGCACTTGGACTTTACCCTCCTGCAATAAACCTTAAAAAAAGCAATTGTTTACAAATGAAAAACAAGTTACTTCTTCTCTTATTAATGATGACTACTTGTGGCTTGGCCCAAGAAAAAAGCATTCATTTTTTAAAAGCTTTTGACAAGGTAAAAGTATACAAAGGATTGGAGGTAAATTTGATTCCTTCTTACGAACAGAAAATTGTCATTACAGGAGAAAAAGCCTCTGAAGTCTATCTGAAAAACAAAAAAGGATGTCTTACAATCACACTGAATTTAAAAAGTGTTTTTGATTCAAAATCACTTCAGATCGATTTGTATTATACAGGTTTTCTTTTGGAATTGGAAGTTTTTCAAGGGGCCACTATTCGGTCCATTCATACACTCGAACAAGCCCAATTGCAGTTGAGTGCTCAGGAAGACGCACACATAGAACTCGATTTAGCTTTGGAGTATTTGAAAATTAAAGCCCTTACAGGAGGCAGTTTGCAACTCACGGGGACCACAAAGGCTCAAAATTGCAAATTTTCAACAGGCGCCACTTACCAAGCTTTCAATTTGAAATCCAAACACACAAATATTGTCGTGTCTTCAGGAGCTGTAGCCGATATTCACACCGATGCTGTTTTGGATGCCAAGGCGACTTTTGGGGGGATCGTCAATTACAAAGGCAGTCCTTCCTCACTGCTTAGCAAAAAATCAATGGGCGGTCAAATCCAACCACAACAAGATTTACAAAACCAAGGGCAATAGGCTTTTACAAAAATAATTTTTGATAAATTTTATATCCAACAATTTGCTACCTTTGTAGCTCAAAATATACGCATTATGAATTTACTCAGTATCTTTTTAGGAATGATTGGGGGACCCCAAGTCATTGTGATCATCGTCGTTGTACTCCTGCTTTTCGGAGGTAGAAAAATTCCAGAATTGATGCGCGGCCTAGGAAGCGGAATCAAAGAGTTTAAAAATGCTTCCAAAGAAGAAGACAAAGAGGATTCAAAAAAAGACCCATCTTAAGATTTTTTTATTTTTTTAAAGATTGCCTGTAAATTTATTTACAGGTTTTTTTATGCCAATCCTTTTGCTTTTTTAGCAAGCAAAACACCGCCCAACAAGCACCAACAGCAAGTTTTTCTTCTTCTTCTTTGCTAGTTAAGCCTCCTTGGAAATAAACGGTTTTAGCTTCACCGGTTTTTATTGAGAAACAGACAATACGGTCTTTAAGATAAACACAGGCACCACTGCATTAGAAAATCTAGAGATCAACTCAGTTTTAAGCGAGTATCTGTGGATCCATTGATGGACGAATGCAAGAAACCCCAACTCTTTAGGGGCGGAATTCAGCACCGATATTTGTTTGAGTAGCTCTTAGGACATTTGCCAAATCAAAGGACTTCAAATCTTCTGCCAAGAAAGACAAGACGCTCACAATGTATCGGCATTTGAAATCGGAGTCACATGTGCATCCAATGCAAAAAGGCAATTAAAAAAATGTAAACATCTGTAAAACAGTGTTTTAAAACAAAAAGTAAAAAAGCATAAAGGTTTTTTATTCTTTGTTTCTTTTCAAAGCAGGCGGTTCGTTGATTTTGTTCGCAGCCACCAAACTAGTAACCATATCATTTAACATGGAGCTAGCAGCATTGGGATTGTTGGGCAACAAGATCAAATTGCTATTGGTGTCTGAACCGATGGATTGTAAGGTGTCGTAGTGCTGTGTGATCACAATCAAAGCAGATGCCTCTTGCGAATTGATTCCCGCCTTGTTCAATACATCTACGGACTCTTCCAGACCACGTGCAATTTCTCTTCGTTGATCTGCGATTCCCATTCCTTGCAATCGCTTGCTTTCCGCTTCTGCTTTGGCGCGTTCTACAATTAAAATACGCTGTGCATCCCCTTCAAATTGAGCGGCTAATTTTTCTCTTTCTGCCGCATTGATTCGGTTCATTGCTTCTTTTACCTGCGCGTCGGGATCGATGTCTGTAACCAAGGCCTTTACAATGTCATATCCATAGGCCAACATCGACTCTTTCAATTCTCTTTGAATGGCTTGTGCGATGTCGTCCTTTTTTTCAAAAACATCGTCCAACTTCATTTTGGGCACCTCCGCTCTGACCGTATCAAAGATGTAAGCCGTTATTTGATCGTGTGGGTTTTGCAGTTTGTAAAAAGCGTCATAGACTTTTTCACGAAGGATTTGAAACTGAACAGAAATTTTCAATTGTACAAAAACATCGTCTTTGGTCTTGGTTTCTACGATGACATCTAGTTGCTGTATTTTCAAGCTGACACGCCCCGAAATTTTATCCACCAAAGGAATTTTAAATTGCAGCCCCGATTGTCGAATGCTTGTAAATTTTCCAAACCTTTCAACGATGGCGGTGGTTTGTTGGTTGACAACAAACAAACCAAAGTAAAGAATCAGCGCAATAGGTATTAAATAAAAAAGATTTTCCATCAAATTAGAGTTTAGATTTTTTTAAAAATACAACAATTTAGCAAAACGATTGTCAATGCATACTCCTTGACAAAATTCTGCGCGTTATTTTAAAACGGCAATTGCCTGTTCAATTCTTTGAACCGCTTTTTCTTTTCCAATAAAAGCAACGATGTCAAACAAATGGGGGCCTTTCAAAGCTCCAACGATACTCAATCGAAATGGCGCCATGATTTTTCCAAAGCTGATTTCTTCTTTGGCCATCCACTTTTTCACGTCACTTTCTACCGCTTCCGAAGAAAAATCATCGAGCTCTTTAAGGACGGTTTTCAATCCCTCCATCAGTACTTTTGTATCGGGTTTCCATTGTTTTTTTACAGCCTTTGGGTCGTATTCTTTAGGGGCTTTAAAAAAATACTTGCTGAGTTCCCATAAGTCTTTTACGAAGACGGCCCTTTCTTTGACCATTCCGACAACGATTTCCAGTTGATCCAAAGCAACTTCGACTTTGTTTTCTTTGAGCAAAGGCAAGAACAGTGTTGCCAATTCAAGAGCTGACATCTGCTGTACGTATTGTTGGTTGAACCAGTTTGTTTTTTCTGGACTGAATTTTGCGCCTGACTTGCTAACTCTTTCCAATGAGAAATTTTGCACCAGTTCTTCTCTTCCAAACAATTCTTGTTCTGTTCCAGGATTCCATCCCAACAAAGCCAGCATGTTGACAAAAGCAGCACTCAAATATCCGTCCTCTTTGTATCCTTTGGAAACCTCTCCTGTTTCTTCATTTTTATAGTCCAATGGGAATACAGGGAACCCCAATTTGTCTCCGTCTCGTTTGCTCAATTTTCCTTTGCCAACAGGCTTTAATATCAAAGGCAAGTGTGCAAATTCTGGAGCCTCCCAGCCAAAAGCATCGTACAATGCAATGTGAAGCGGCAAAGAAGGCAACCATTCTTCTCCTCGAATCACATGACTGATTTCCATCAGGTGATCGTCTACAATGTTTGCCAGGTGGTAGGTCGGCATTCCGTCGCTTTTAAACAATACTTTGTCGTCAAGTAAAGGTCTTTCAAACTGTACATTTCCTCGAATCAAGTCGTTTGATTCAAGCACAGTGGCTCCTTCCTCTTTCGGGTCGTACATCTTAAAACGCACTACGTAAGCATCTCCGGTTGCCAATTTTTTATGAAGCTCTTCAGCGTTCATACAGAGGGAGTTGTTTAGTTGGTCACGCGTGCTGTGGTTGTATATAAAAGGCTCTTTTTTCTCTTCCCACTTTTTGCGTTCGGTTTCCAGCTCCTCACTACTGTCAAACGCGTAATAGGCTTTCCCAGAAGCGACCAGTTTCTCCGCGTATTGGCGATACAGTTCTTTGCGTTCCGACTGTCGGTAGGGTCCAAACTTTTCATTTTTTCCAGGACCTTCGTCGAAAGGAATGCCACTCCATTCCAATGCATCAATGATGTATTGTTCTGCATTGGAAACATATCGATTTTGATCGGTATCTTCGATTCGCAACACGAATGTTCCCCCGTGCTTCTTAGCGAACAAATAGTTGTACAAAGCGGTTCTAACTCCGCCAATATGTAAGGGCCCCGTGGGACTTGGTGCAAAACGCACTCGGATGCTTTTGTTCATGATTCAATTTTAAAAAGCAAAGATACTTAAATACTTGTATGGATGCTTCTTCTTGCTTTGTTTTCGGCTCTTTTCATTTTGTCTTCTTAACCCAACTCCCTTTTTCGCCCATTGCCCTTAACTCGAAAGTTTGCTTTATCTTTGCAAAAAAGCACCTATGATTGCCTTCCACTACGAGACTGATTTTTTACTTACAGACGAAGATAAATTCCAAAAATGGATTGCTGCTTGTATAAAAGAATGCTCTTACAAAGAAGGGGATTTGAATTATATTTTTTGCGACGATGCTTATTTGTTGAAACTGAATGTCGAGTTTTTAAAACACGATACGTTGACAGACATCATTAGCTTTGATTACACGTTGGGAAAGATGTTGGCCGGCGACGTTTTTATCTCGGTTACACGTGTTCGAGAGAATGCCAAAGAGCACAACACGTCATTTGAATCAGAGCTTAGCCGCGTCATGATCCACGGTGTTTTGCATTACATGGGATATCTTGACAAGACCGACAAAGAAAAAGAAATCATGCGCGCAGCGGAAGACAAGTGCCTCGCAAAACTTACGATATAGGAACCTAATTTTACAACATTGTTTCACGTGGAACATTTTTAACTATGAATTTATTTACCAATACATACGATGTTATTGTAGTCGGTGGTGGCCATGCCGGGAGCGAAGCCGCTGCTGCAAGTGCCAATTTAGGGGCGAGCACCCTTTTGATTACCATGAGCCTTCAAAACATTGCTCAAATGAGCTGCAACCCTGCCATGGGAGGAATTGCCAAAGGACAAATCGTTCGTGAGATTGACGCTCTTGGCGGTTACAGTGGAATCGTTACAGACGAAACGGCCATTCAGTTTAAGATGCTCAACAAGTCCAAAGGCCCTGCCATGTGGAGTCCACGTGCGCAAAGCGACCGCATGCGCTTTGCCGAAAAATGGCGCAGTATGTTGGAGTCAACGGAAAATTTAGATTTTTACCAAGACATGATCAACGGACTTGTGATTGAAGACGGAGTGGTCAAAGGTGTTCAAACAGCTTTGGGTTTTGTCATCAAAGCACAGACAGTAATCCTTACTGCTGGAACTTTTTTAAACGGTTTGATTCATATTGGTGAAAAGACTTTTGGCGGTGGTAGAGCTGGAGAAGGTGCTTCTACAGGAATTACAGAAAATCTTGTCAAGGTTGGTTTTGAAGCCGGCCGAATGAAAACAGGCACCCCTCCCCGAGTGGATGCACGCTCGTTGGATTTTTCAAAAATGATTGAGCAACCCGGTGATGCCTCACCAGAAAAATTTTCTTACCTCTCCTCAACACAGCCATTGCAACACCAAAAATCCTGTTATATGTCCTACACGTCTCAAGAGGTACATGACTTGTTGCGAACAGGCTTTGACCGTTCGCCTATGTTCAATGGCAGGATCCAAAGTACCGGTCCCCGTTACTGCCCTTCTATCGAAGATAAAATCGATCGATTTGCTACCAAAGACCGGCATCAAATATTTGTAGAGCCAGAAGGCTGGGACACGTGTGAGATTTATGTCAATGGATTTTCAACTTCCTTGCCCGAAGATGTTCAAGACCGTGCTTTGCGCAAAGTACCTGGCTTTGAAAATGTCAAATTTTTTCGCTTTGGCTATGCCATTGAATACGATTTCTTCCCACCTACCCAATTGAAGCACACCTTGGAAACCAAGTTGGTTGAGAACTTATTTTTTGCGGGCCAAATTAACGGAACTACTGGCTATGAAGAAGCGGCAGCTCAAGGATTGATGGCAGGGATCAATGCGGCCTTAAAAACACAAAACAAAGCTTCTTTTGTGCTCAAAAGACACGAAGCTTATATCGGGGTATTGATAGATGATTTGATTACCAAAGGAACCGAGGAGCCCTACCGAATGTTTACATCACGTGCAGAATACAGGACGCTTTTGCGTCAAGACAATGCCGATTTAAGACTGACCCCCAAAGGGCATGCATTGGGCCTTGCTTCCCAAGAGCGTTTGGATCGCGTGAAAATAAAACAAGAAAAAACAGACTTGTTTGTGGCTTTTCTTAAGAAGACAAGTGTCAAGCCCGAAGATGTAAACCCAATTCTCTTGTCTAAGGACTCTGCTCCCATTTCTCAATCCATGAAAATGTTTAAGATTGCGGCACGTCCACAACTCACGTTTAACGAGGTCAGGCAATTCCCCAAAGTTTCCGAATTTATAAACGAACAAGGAATTGACGATGAGGTTGTCGAACAGACAGAGGTACACGTCAAATACGCAGGCTATATCGAGAAGGAAAAAAACAATGCCGACAAATTAACGCGTTTGGAGCACGTGTCCATTCCCGAAAATTTTGATTACCACAAAGTAAAATCACTGTCTATCGAAGCGCGTCAAAAGTTGACCAAAATCAAACCGGTGACCATCTCCCAGGCGAGCCGCATCAGTGGCGTATCTCCAAGTGATGTTTCCGTCTTGTTGGTTTTTATGGGGCGCTAAGCCGCGAGGTTCCACGTGGAACCTAGAAGGTAAATGCCAAAAGATGGGAAGCAGAAAGACTTCTATCTGTTTTTAAAACCCAAACCCATTCTTCAATTCAGTTTATAAAGAAAACCAATCATGAGCGCAAGAGCCGTCAAACAACCCCCGCACCCTTCCACATTTGAAACCTATGTGCGCTGCAAGGACCATTTGGTTTCTGGTAAAAATTTTGATTTGCTGTTGGATGACAATTTGGATTTGTTGATGACAAGTCCCAAGCCTTCAGCAGCAGACTTGCCTTCTTACTACCAAAGCCAAGCATACATTTCTCATTCAGATGCCAAAAAATCTTTGGTTGACCACGTTTACCAAAAAGTGCGGAAATACACACTCCAACAAAAAGTAAAACTCATCGAATCATTTCACAGTGAAGAAAAGAAAATTTTGGATGTAGGTGCCGGCACTGGCGATTTTTTAAAAGCCTGTGCAGACAAAGGATGGCAAGTCACAGGAATCGAACCCAATTCCAAAGCCCGCGCATTGGCCAGTAATAAATTTCAAAATGAACAGGCTGTTTTTTTTGAAGACATGGAAAGTTTGAAAAAGAAAGACGGGGTTTTTTTAGGATTTGATGTGATTGCGCTTTGGCATGTTTTGGAACACGTTCCCAATTTGGACGAAATGATTTTTAATTTAAAAAAATTATTAAAACCGGAAGGAACACTTTTGGTAGCAGTTCCAAACTTTAAAAGTTTTGACGCGATTCATTACAAAACATTTTGGGCGGCCTATGATGTCCCTCGACACCTTTGGCATTTTTCTCAAACCGCCATCCGAAGGTTGTTCTTTTTTCAAAATATGGAAGTGCAGCAAACTTTGCCAATGAAATTTGACGCTTTCTATGTGGCTCTTTTGAGCGAGCAATACAAAAAGTCGAAACTCAAATTTTTAAAAGCCCTGTGGATTGGTTTTTTGTCAAATTGGAAAGCAAAAAAGACAAAAGAGTACTCATCACTTATTTTTGTGATTAAAAACGCAAAAAAGTGGTTTTGAGGCGTCTTTCTGCTGTTTTTTTGCGCCGGACCACGTATGCGGTCTAAAATCAGAAAAAGCGACTTAAAACGCTTTAAAAAAAGTGAATCTGTATAATCGGAACTTATCAAGGCACACCAATTCAATAGAATTTAGTGATGCGTATTTCAAATCAACAAAACGCACCCAAAACCACCTATCAGAACGCCAATTGTTAAAGAGAAATCAAATGGGTCGCCACTGACAAGATTTCCATTCGGTTTACTCCCAACCGGGTCTTTCGCTTTCTTTTTAAATTTCTTTAGTTTAAATACGTGCCAGCGCCAACAATCAAAGCTCCAGATTTTATCAAGTAACTAAATTTCTTTTTGACCTTGTTGTCGGTTGGATCTTCCCAATTGTACCAGGACCAACTGCGGTCAGAATTTTTTGTCAATTCAATAAAATCACGCACGATGTATTTTCCATTTTCATCTTGCATGTTGTATCGGTTTTGTCCAATAAGTTCGTCTTTGAATCCATGGGAAACCATGATGGCAATTTCATTTGAAGCATCGCTAATGTCGATGACAAAAACGTAGAGCTCTTCGTCTTTAAAGGCAGGCAAAGGATTTGGCGCATTGAAAGCGGCATAGGCTGCTGCTGTTCCGTTTTCATCAATGTAGGCAACAGCTTTAGATGTAAATTCTTCGACTCTTGTTTTTTGAGCATCAGTCAGACAGATATACGTACAACTTCCGTCGTCTTCCTCAACAGAAGCATCGTAATTACAAGCATTGGAATTGGTGCATCCTTTCGAAGAATCATTGTTACAAGAGGCCAGGAGGCCTAGAACGACCATCAAATTTAAAATAGGGATAGACTTCATAAGTAATTTTTTTAAGAGTGTTTACTCTAAGTTATGTAAAAAATTGCAAAAAACAAATCCCATTTAAAAAACAATTTTTTTACAGGCAAAGTCAGAGAAAATCTTGTTTTTGGGGATGCAAAAGAGGCAGGGGCTGTTGAAAAATTTCGAACCAAGAGACTTAGGAGCCTTCTTTCGAATGCAATAATTTTGTCAACTTGATAGACAAATCCAACAAAATGATTTTTGCATTTCCATTACGTTCGATATGGTACAAGGCGGTACTCACTTCTTCTTCAATTTCTAAAATATTGCCACTGTGCACAAAGGGAGCAAACTTTTCCAAGGAAAACCCTTGGTCTTCAGGTTCTAAAAAGACCAATTCTTGCGCGTTGTAATTCGACAGAAGTGCTTGTCGAAAGAACTGCAAGCAGTAATGCAAAAAACGTTTTTGTGTTTCTCTACCCGATTTGGCGATGCTTTCACTCCACTCGATCAGGTTTTGGACCACTGCGGCGTTTCCTTTTGCTTTGAAAGCTGTTCGAACCCACAAGACAAACCAATTTTCAAAAATCAAATCGTTGGAATCGTGTCTTAAGAGATGCAAAGCCTTGTTGTAGTTTCCTTCCGCCTGGTGGGCAATTTTTGCAGCTTCCGCATAAAAAGAATTTTCATTGACCACCAAAGCGTCGGCGATGTCTTTTTCACTCAAAACAGGAAAATGCAATATTTGACATCGAGAGACGATCGTGTTGATCAGTTGCTCTTCGTCTTCTGTCACTAACAAAAACACCGTTTTTTCAGGGGGTTCTTCTAGCAGTTTCAACAATTTGTTGGCAGCCGACGTATTCAACTTTTCAGCCATCCAAATCAGCATCACCTTGTATCCCCCTTCGTAGGATTTTAGTTTCAAGGATTTGACAATTTGCTCCGCCTCGTCCACACCGATTTGTCCCTGTTTGTTTTCAACACCGATGTGCTGGAACCAGTTGAACAAATTGCCATAAGGTTGTTCTTTGACAAAGGAGCGCCAATCGTCCAAAAACAAATTGCTGATCGGGTGTTTTTTTACGCGGTCATTTGCAGCTACAGGAAAGGCAAAGTGCAAATCTGGATGCGCCAAGTTTTCACATTTCAACGCGCAGGCATCAGGGGCGGGATTGTTGAGACACAAGAGGGTTTGCGCATAGGCAAGAGCTGTGGGGAGTGTTCCAGAGCCCTCTTTGCCGACAAACAGTTGGGCATGGGGAATGCGCCCGTTTTCAGCGGAAGTTTTGAGGTGGTTTTTCAGATGAAGTTGGCCGATGATGTTCTCGAAAAGCATGCACAAATATAGGGGAAAGATTCTACCTGACCAATTGCTTGTCCGGTCCTTTCTTGTGAGAATTTTCCTCATTTTGTAAGTAGAATCCGCCCATTTATTGAGAATTAAAAAAACGTTGTAGTAGCTTTTTTTTAAAATTTTCGCAGGATGCTCAATTTGAATTATATTTGTGAGCAAACCATAACAAAAACAACAATGAAAACCATCAAAGACATCAATTTTAAAGGCAAAAAAGCCTTAATTCGTGTAGACTTTAACGTACCCTTGAACAAGGAGTTTCAAGTGACAGACACCACAAGAATCAAAGCTGCCAAACCGACCATTCTAAAAGTTTTGGAAGACGGAGGAGCTGCGGTATTGATGTCGCATTTAGGACGCCCAAAAGGAGTAGAAGCAAAGTTTTCATTGGAACATATTGTAGAAAAAGTTACTCAAGTTTTGGGCGTGCAAGCAAAATTTGTGGACGCTTGTGTCGGTGGCAAAGCAGAAGCAGCTGTGGCAGCTTTGAAACCAGGAGAGGTTTTGATTTTGGAAAACTTGCGCTTCCACAAAGAAGAAACAGCGGGAGACCTTGCTTTTTCAGAGCAGCTTTCTAAGCTAGGAGACGTCTATGTAAATGATGCTTTTGGAACCGCTCACAGAGCCCACGCTTCTACGACAGTTGTCGCCCAATTTTTTCAAGAAAAAGCGGCGGGTTATGTCATGGAAGCAGAATTGGTCAATGCCGATAAAGTATTGAAAAGCGCCGAAAAACCTTTTACTTCCATCATGGGAGGCGCCAAAGTCTCGGATAAATTGCTGATCATCGAAAAATTGTTGGATGTCGCAGACAACATCATCATTGGAGGAGGAATGTCCTACACTTTTGCAAAAGCAGAAGGCGGACAAATAGGAAATTCTTTGTGTGAAGATGACAAATTGGACTATGTAAAAGAATTGCAAGCAAAAGCAACAGCCAAAGGGGTGAATTTGATTTTCCCAGTTGACAGTTTGATCGCAGATGATTTCTCAAACGACGCCAACACCCAAGTTGTTGAAAAAGGATGCATCCCTGCAGATTGGGAAGGATTGGATATTGGACCTGCTTCACAAAAATTGTTTGCTGACGTCATCAAAAATTCCAAAACAGTCTTGTGGAACGGACCGATGGGCGTTTTTGAAATTCCTGCTTTCGAAAAAGGAACCGTAGCAGTTGCCAATGCAGTAAAAGAAGCAACCCAAGGGGGTGCGTTCTCTTTGATTGGAGGAGGAGATTCCGCTGCTGCCATCAATAACTTAGGATTTGGGGACGATGTTTCTTATGTGTCTACAGGCGGAGGTGCCTTGTTGGAATACATGGAAGGAAAAATATTGCCAGGCGTACAAGCCATTTCCTAATCAGTAATAAAAATACTTTTAAAAAACGCTTTCGAACCATTTCGAAAGCGTTTTTTTATTCTTCTTAGATTTCGTTAATTTTACCGTTTAGAAAAAGGAACCTTATGAAATACGACCACCTGCCGAAAACCGACATCAAAGTGAGTAAAATCTGCTTGGGCACTATGACTTTTGGCGAGCAAAACACAGAAGCCGAAGCCCACGAACAATTGGATTTTGCTTTTTCCAAAGGAGTCAATTTTATCGATACTGCTGAGATGTACTCCGTACCTGGAAGAAAGGAGACCCAAGGAAACTCGGAACGCTATATCGGCAATTGGCTGCAACACCAAAAAAGAGACAAGCTGGTCATCGCCACAAAAATAACGGGACCAAATCCCGGCCTGTCCTATGTTCGAAAAAACATGGACTTTTCAAAAGCCTCGATTTTGGAAGCTTTGGAAAACAATTTGAAACGCTTGAAAACGGACTACATCGACCTCTATCAATTGCATTGGCCAGAACGCAAAGCCAATTTTTTTGGAAAGCTGAATTACAAGCACGATTTTCAAGACGCTTGGGAAGACAACTTCCATGAAGTCGTTGCAACCTTGGACGGCTTGGTTCGCGAAGGGAAAATACGCCATTATGGAGTCTCCAACGAGACACCATGGGGATTGATGCGTCATTTGGAAGAAAGCAAAACTCATCAATTGGCAACCGTCAAAACCATTCAAAATCCGTATTCATTGTTGAACCGAACTTATGAGGTTGGTTTGGCAGAAATTTCCATGCGCGAACAAGTAGGTTTGTTGGCCTATTCTCCGATGGCTTTTGGCGTTTTGTCTGGAAAGTATTTGAGTGGAGTTTTGCCCGAAAAATCTCGATTGAAACTCTTCCCAGTTTTTTCGAGGTACAACAGCAAAGAAACGCGCTTTTTGACACAGCAATACGCAGATTTGGCCCAAAAGCACGGGTTGACTTTGACAGCATTGTCCTTGGCCTTTGTCCACCAACAGCCTTTTGTGACTTCGACCATCATCGGTGCCACAACCTTGTCACAATTGAAAGAAAATACCGCGTCCATCGATCAGGTTTTGTCAGAAGAACTGCTTCAAGAAATAGACGCCGTTCAACTCTTACAGCCCAATCCTGCGCCTTAAAGACGTAATAGGCGGTCTGTTTGGGAGTCGTTAATAATGACAGCAAACGATTCTAATATTGTGTTCTTTAGTTGAGAATGACAGCGAGGCAACGAAAACTGCGCTTTGACTACTTTTTTTTCGAAAACAAGACCCGAAAGCAAGGTAAAAAAATAGCCATTTTAAAAAAAAACAGTAAAGTTTTTTTTAAAATGCAGATAGAATGCACCTGTAAATTATATCTTTACGAGAAACAAACAGCCTCTTTATGAACAAGCCTCCTCTTTTAGCCTTCGTTCTTTTGTGTGCCTTCTGTGCGCATTCCCAAACCACATTGTTGAATGTCGCCAACGGCACGACACTTCGCATTTCTGAAAACACCACTTTTCGGGTAGGAGATTTGACCCTGAGACCTTCGCAGGACATAGTTCTCTCCAACACAAGCCTCGTCCAAAGCAGCACGCCGCTTCCCTTAGCATCCAATGACCAAAGCATCGCGAAAGTATTCACCTTTAGCGAGCCACAAGTTGGTTTTAGAGGGCTTTTGCGGATGGACTACCAAGACGATGAACTCAACGCAGTCCCAGAAGAAGAATTGCACATAGCAACACTTGCGCGTACAGACGATACAGATTGGAATATTGACATGAATTCGTTGCGGAACAGTGCTGAAAAATGGGTGAGTTGCACCCTCTCAGAAGCAACTACTTTGGGCCAAATCACGATGGGTACTGACTACCTTTCTGTTCAACTTCCGGAAGGAGTCACAGAGATTCGTTTCTACCCCAATCCCACGAAAGGAGTGCTCTTGGTAGTCACGAAAACTCCCACATACAAAAGAATTTACGACACCCAAGGGCTGTTGTATTTGGAGAGTAGTGATCGCACTCTTAATCTACAAGGATTTCCCAGTGGCACCTACCTCTTAGAAACTACAGAAATTGACAGCCAAAAGCGCCATTATTTTAAAGTCATCAAACTCTGACAACAAAGAAACAATAGATAGTTTACTCCAAAAGCCCCCAATTTATGAGTCCCTTTCAAAAAATCACCTTTTTGTTTTTCGTCCTTGTCCTTGGGCTGCACACACAAGCCCAAGTAGGGATCAATACCGAGAACCCCGACCCCTCCGCGGTTTTGGAATTAGAGTCCACAAGCCAAGGCTTTCTGCCGCCTCGAATGACAGCAGACCAGCGCGATGCCATTGTCTCTCCGGCGACTGGATTGATTTTCTATTGCAGTAATTGCGGCCCGAGGGGAGAGTTGCAAATTTACAATGGATTCATTTGGACCAATGCCATAGGGGGTGTGGCTGCAAATCCAACACCAACCACAGCTGCTCCAACACCGAGCCAAGAC
>DLQL01000061.1:0-413 GCA_002477565.1 Flavobacteriaceae bacterium UBA7433 | reverse complement strand
TGCAGATGTCATCTCTGTGTACAGTGATGCGTATACAAGCATCGCCACCAACCTAAATCCTTTTTGGGGACAAGCCACAAATGCAACTGAAATCCAAATCGACGGAAACAATGCCTTGGAATACGCCAACCTCAATTACCAGGGATTGGATTTTAGCATTACGGATGTTTCTGCCATGGAATACCTACACTTGGACTACAAGACTGATGACGCTACAGCGCTTGATTTTTTTCTAGTCAGTGCGAATCCTGCGGTAGAAAATGCTTATACTATTAGTATTGTCACAGGAGGCTGGCAAAGCATTGACATTCCATTGTCTGTATACAATGCCAATTTAGACAGGGTCTTCCAATTCAAAACCGAAGGAAATGGAACCGTGTACTTTGACAACATCTACTTCTGGAAAGCACCAG
>DLQL01000094.1 GCA_002477565.1 Flavobacteriaceae bacterium UBA7433 | reverse complement strand
TGGAGACAAAATTGTTGTATCTGTAAAAAGTGCAACACCTAACGGAACTGCAAAGAAAGGACAAGTTCACAGAGCAGTAGTTGTTCGAACTAAGAAAGAGATCCGACGCAAAGACGGATCTTACATCAGATTTGACGACAATGCCTGTGTGTTGTTGAACGCTTCTGAAGAAATGACAGGAACACGTGTTTTTGGACCTGTNNAGATTTGATGACAATGCTTGTGTATTGTTAAATGCTTCTGAAGAAATGACAGGTACTCGTGTATTCGGACCTGTAGCTAGAGAACTTCGTGATAGATCATTCATGAAAATTGTATCATTAGCACCTGAAGTGCTTTAATATTATAAAAATGGCGAAGCTAAAAATCAAAACAGGTGATACCGTAAAAGTAATTGCGGGTGATCAAAAAGGAAAAGAAGGAAAAGTTGTTCGTGTTTTTATCGAAAAAAACAGGGCAATCGTCGAAGGCGTGAATTTGGTGTCCAAACACACCAAACCAAGTGCCCAAAACCCACAAGGTGGAATTGTAAAGAAAGAGGCTTCTCTTGACGTGTCTAATTTGATGCTCCTAGAAGGTGGTGTTGCTACCCGTGTAGGATACAAATTAGAAGACGGTAAGAAAGTTCGTTTTTCTAAAAAATCAGATAAAGCGATATAAAGATGACTTATATACCAAGACTTAAAGAAGACTACTCAAGCAGAATTGTTTCTGCATTGAAAGACGAGTACGGATACAGCAATGTAATGCAGGTACCTAAACTAGAAAAAATTGTTCTAAGTAAAGGGGTTGGTGCTGCCATTGCGGACAAGAAATTAATTGAATACGCTGTAGAAGAATTGGCGACCATCACTGGTCAAAAGCCAGTAGTTACACTCTCTAAAAAAGACATTGCTACTTTTAAGCTACGTAAAGGGATGCCAATCGGTGTCAAAGTAACTTTAAGAGGTGTTAAAATGTATGAATTTTTGGACAGATTGATCACTGCTTCTTTGCCACGTGTAAGAGATTTCAACGGAATCAAAGCCACAGGTTTTGACGGAAGAGGAAATTACAACTTAGGAATTACTGAGCAAATCATTTTCCCTGAGATTAACATAGATAAGGTGAATAAAATCAGTGGTATGGACATTACTTTTGTAACATCTGCACCGACTGACAAAGAAGCCAAATCTTTATTGACAGAACTAGGTTTACCCTTTAAAAAAAATTAAGACATGGCTAAAGAATCAATGAAAGCCCGTGAGGTAAAAAGAGAAAAAACAGTTGCAAAATACGCTGCGAAAAGAAAGGCTTTGAAAGAAGCTGGAGACTACGAAGCTTTGCAAAAGTTACCAAAAAACGCATCTCCAATTCGTTTGCACAACCGTTGTAAATTGACAGGAAGACCAAAAGGATACATGCGTCAGTTTGGAGTTTCACGTGTGACTTTCCGTGAAATGGCAAACCAAGGATTGATCCCCGGTGTGCGAAAAGCAAGCTGGTAAAGAGACATTGCAATTGCCAATACACTGTCAGTGAGTGTGTAGGCAATTTGTGCGTTTAAATACCGAAAAAATCAAAGATATTTGTATCTTTGCACGCTGTTTCCCGTATCGGAAACACAACAACAGCTTTCAAAATTGCCTTTTTTTAGCATGGAAAGTTTAAAATAGTATCAATTGGTTTCAGGTGAGTCCTCAACAAAGAGCCCTCATACCAAGACCGCAAATTAATAAATATGTATACAGATCCAATTGCAGATTATCTTACAAGGATAAGAAATGCTGCTGCCACTGGACACAGAGTCGTCGAAATTCCCGCTTCAAACTTGAAGAAGAATATGACGAAAATCTTGTTCGAACAAGGGTTTATTTTAAGCTACAAGTTTCTTGACGACAAAGTCCAAGGAAGCATCAAGATAGCCTTGAAATACGACTCAGATTCCAAAGAATCAGTAATTAAGAAATTAGAACGTATCAGTACCCCTGGACTTCGTAAATATGTGAATGCATCAGACATTCCACGTGTTTTGAACGGTTTGGGTATTGCGATAGTTTCTACTTCCAAAGGTGTCATGACTGACAAGAAAGCACGTCAAGAGAACGTAGGAGGAGAAGTTTTATGTTACGTTTATTAATAAAGAGATAGGATTATGTCAAGAATAGGAAAAAGCCCCGTAGCAATTTCAGAAGGCGTTACCGTTGTCATCGAAAACAACAGCGTAACTGTCAAAGGTAAACTAGGAGAACTATCTCAAGAATTGAGCCCAAACATCACTGTCAAAGAGGAAGAAGGTAACTTGATTTTGGAACGCGGTTCTGAATCGAAAACCGACAGAGCTCAGCACGGTTTGATGAGAGCTTTATTGAACAATATGATTGAAGGAGTGTCCAAAGGATTTACCAAAGAATTGGAATTGGTAGGTGTAGGATACAGAGCTTCAAATCAAGGACAAAAGCTAGATTTGGCTTTGGGATTTTCACACAACATTGTTTTGAGCATCGCTCCAGAAGTTAAAGTGGAAACCATTTCTGAAAAAGGAAAAAACCCAATCGTCAAACTAACTTCATTCGACAAACAATTGGTCGGACAAGTAGCTGCGAAGATCCGTGGATTCAGAAGACCTGAACCATACAAAGGAAAAGGAGTGAAGTTTGTAGGAGAAGAATTAAGAAGAAAAGCAGGTAAATCTGCATAATTTATAGCATTATGGCATTATCAAAGCTTGAAAGAAGGCAAAGAATTAAGTCTAGAATTAGAAAAGTTGTTTCAGGAACTGCAGAAAGACCCAGACTATCTGTATACAGAAGTAACAAAGAAATCTATGCGCAATTGGTAGACGACGTAACAGGGAACACATTGGTGTCTGTATCGTCAAGAGACAAAGCAGTGGACGCTAAAGGATCAAAATCTGAAGTAGCTACGACTGTTGGAAAAGCTGTTGCTGAAAAAGCAATTGCTGCAAAAATTGAAACAGTTTCTTTTGATAGAAATGGTTTCTTATACCATGGAAGAGTGAAAGCATTGGCTGAAGCAGCTAGAGAAGCTGGTTTAAAATTTTAAGAATATATAGCATGTATCAAAAATATAAAAACGTAGAAAGAGTAAAGCCAAGTGGGTTGGAACTAGTGGATCACTTAGTAGGTGTCAACAGAGTTACTAAAGTTACTAAGGGTGGACGTGCTTTCGGATTTTCTGCAATTGTTGTTGTAGGAGATGGAAACGGTGTTGTAGGCCACGGTTTGGGGAAATCCAAAGATGTTGCCTCTGCAATTGCCAAAGCAATCGAAGACGCTAAGAAAAACTTGGTGAGAATACCCATTATCAATGCAACTTTGCCACACGAACAAAAAGGGAAGTATGGTGGTGCAAGAGTTTTCTTAAAACCTGCATCCAACGGTACTGGAGTCATTGCGGGTGGAGCTGTACGTGCAGTATTGGATTCCGTTGGAGTACACGACGTATTGTCAAAGTCTCAAGGATCTTCAAATGCACACAATGTAGTGAAAGCCACCTTTGATGCCTTGTTGCAATTGCGAAGTGCTCACACGGTTGCAAAGCAAAGAGGTATTTCATTGGACAAAGTTTTTAACGGATAAATCGAAGTACGATGGGAAAAATTAAAATCACACAAGTAAAAAGCCAAATCAGACGTGAAAGTTCTCAAAAGAAAACTTTACAAGCGTTGGGATTGCGTAAGATGAATCAAGTCGTAGAACACGAAGCTTCAGCGTCCATCCTTGGAATGGTAAAAAAAATCAATCACTTAGTTTCTGTAGAAGAAATTAACTAAATACATTCGAGTTATGAGTTTAAGTAACTTACAGCCTGCATCAGGATCTGTCAAAAAAGGAAAAAGAATCGCAAGAGGTGAAGGTTCTGGTAAAGGTGGTACAGCCACAAGAGGTCACAACGGTCAAAAATCACGTTCTGGATATTCTAGAAAAATCGGTTTTGAAGGAGGTCAAATGCCTTTGCAAAGACGTGTGCCGAAATTTGGTTTCACCAACATCAACCGCAAAGAATACCAAGGGATCAATCTCGACAAATTGCAAGAATTTTTCGATGCTGGAAAAATCAATGAAACCGTTGATTTAACTGCTTTGATCACAACGCGATTGGCTGGAAAAAACGACTTGGTCAAAATTTTAGGTCGTGGAGAATTGAAAGCCAAATTAAACGTTTCTGCTCACAAGTTTACGGCATCTGCCAAAGCTGCTATTGAAGCTGCAGGTGGTCAAGCGGTAACCCTTTAAGAAGTTTTAGATAGATGAAAAATTTTATAGACACCTTACAAAGCATTTGGAAAATAGAAGAACTTAGAAATAAGTTACTTTTGACTTTGGGATTGATGGCGGTTTACCGTTTCATGGCTCAAATTCCTTTGCCTGGAATAGACCCGACTCAATTGACAGCTTTGGAAAATCAAGCTGACGGAGGTTTGTTAGGTTTGCTAAATGCATTTACAGGGGGTGCTTTTTCAAGAGCTTCTATCATGGCGTTGGGAATCATGCCTTATATTTCTGCCTCTATTGTTGTCCAATTGATGGGAATTGCGGTTCCTTATCTTCAGAAATTGCAAAAAGACGGAGAGAGTGGTCGTAAAAAAACAACGCAAATCACGCGTTGGTTGACCATTGGTATTACGTTGGTGCAAGGACCTGCATACATCACGAACATGTCCGCAATATTGCCAGAATCTGCTTATGTTTCTGAAGCAGTATTGAGCGGAGGTATGTTTTGGTTTTCATCAATGATTTTGTTGATGGCTGGAACTGTATTTGCGATGTGGTTGGGAGAACGGATTACAGACAAAGGAATTGGAAATGGGATTTCCCTTTTGATTATGATTGGGATCATCGCAAGATTTCCTTCTTCTTTTGCTCAAGAGTTGGCTTCCAAAACTGCCAATGGTGGTGCTGGTGGAATCATGATGATTTTGTTAGAAATTGTTGTTTGGTTCTTAGTCATCTTAGCATCGGTATTGCTTGTGACAGCCGTTCGTAGGATTGCTGTCCAATACGCAAGAAGATCGGCGGTAGGCGATATCAAAGAATCTCAAGGAACACGTCAGTACATTCCTCTCAAACTAAATTCTGCGGGTGTAATGCCGATCATTTTTGCTCAGGCAATCATGTTTATACCTGGAGCTTTTGCTCAAAAGGCAGAAGGATCTTTTCAAGCAATTGGTGCTAGCTTTGCAGACATGAACGGTTTGGGTTACAATGTACTATTTGCTTTGTTGATCATAATCTTTAGTTACTTTTACACAGCTATTACCATTCCTACAAATAAAATGGCAGATGATTTGAAGCGCAGTGGTGGTTTTATCCCAGGGATTCGTCCGGGACAAGAAACTGCTGATCGATTGGATTCCATCCTATCGCGCATCACTTTTCCAGGCTCTTTGTTTTTAGCCCTATTGTCAGTATTGCCTGCAATTGCTGTTCAATTTGGAATTCAACAAAACTGGGCCTTGTTTTATGGAGGTACCTCGCTGATCATTATGGTGGGTGTAGCCATCGATACCATTCAACAAATCAATGCCTACTTATTAAACAGTCATTATGACGGATTAATGAAGACAGGAACCAAAAGAAAATCATCTTAATCATTATGGCCAAACAAGCAGCAATACAACAAGACGGAACCATTACTGAAGCATTGTCAAATGCCATGTTTCGTGTAGAACTTGAAAACGGTCATATTGTGACGGCACACATCTCCGGTAAAATGCGCATGCATTATATCAAGTTGTTGCCAGGAGACAAAGTGAAGTTAGAAATGAGTCCTTACGATCTTTCGAAGGCGAGAATTACTTATAGATACTAAAAAACAATAAACGATGAAAGTTAGAGCATCAATAAAGAAAAGAAGTGCCGAGTGCAAGATTGTACGAAGAAAAGGCAGATTATATGTAATCAACAAAAAGAATCCTAGATTTAAACAAAGACAAGGGTAAGTTATGGCAAGAATAGCAGGAATTGACATACCAAAGAACAAGAGAGGAGTTATCGCTTTAACTTACATTTTTGGAATTGGTGACACAAGAGCTAAACAAATTTTAGCAAACGCAGGAGTAGACGAAAGTATCAAAGTTCAGGATTGGACGGATGAGCAAATCGGAAAAATTCGAGAACAAGCAGGAACCTTCACTATCGAAGGGGAATTGCGATCTGAAACACAATTGAACATCAAGCGTTTGATGGATATTGGATGTTACAGAGGGATTCGTCACAGGTCTGGATTGCCATTGAGAGGGCAACGTACCAAAAACAACTCCAGAACGAGAAAAGGGAAAAGAAAAACTGTAGCAAACAAAAAGAAAGCTACTAAATAAGATCAAGACATTATGGCTAAATCAAATTCAAAAAAGCGTAAGGTTATTGTTGAGTCAGTTGGGGAAGCACACATCACTGCATCTTTCAACAACATCATTATTTCCTTAACAAACAAAAAAGGAGATGTGATCTCTTGGTCATCTGCTGGAAAGCAAGGGTTTAGAGGTTCTAAAAAGAACACTCCTTATGCCGCTCAAACAGCAGCTGAAGATTGTGCAAGTGTTGCTCATGAAGCAGGACTAAGAAAAGTAAAGGTATACGTAAAAGGACCAGGAAACGGCCGTGAAAGTGCAATTAGAACCCTGCACAACAACGGTATTGAAGTTACTGAAATCATCGATGTAACTCCAATCCCTCACAACGGTTGTCGCCCTCCCAAAAGACGTAGAGTATAATTTAATTCAACTTCAATTGAGAACCAGATTGTCGAAGGAGAACGCCTTAATTCACAATCCTCAATTCTAAAAACAAAGAAATGGCAAGATATACAGGACCAAAAACAAAAATTGCTCGTAAATTTGGAGAGGCAATTTTCGGAGATGACAAATCTTTTGAAAAACGCAATTACCCACCTGGGCAACATGGAAATGCAAGACGTAGAGGGAAAAAATCCGAATACGCAATGCAATTGCAAGAAAAGCAAAAAGCAAAATACTCTTACGGTATTTTAGAACGTCAATTTAGCAACCTTTTTGACAAAGCATCAAGTAGCAAAGGAATTACAGGAGAAGTCTTGTTGCAACTTTGTGAATCTCGTCTAGACAATGTAGTTTTCCGTATGGGAATTGCAAACTCAAGAAGAGGAGCGCGTCAATTGGTATCTCACAGACACATCACTGTCAACGGTGAAATCTTAAACATTCCTTCTTACTCTCTCAAACCAGGTGACGTTGTTGCTGTGAGAGAAAAGTCGAAATCTTTGGTAGCCATCGAAAGCGCTTTGGCTGCAAATAGCAATGTTTATGAGTGGTTGACATGGAATGCAGACACCAAACAAGGAACCTTTGTAACGGTTCCAGAAAGACTGCAAATCCCTGAAAACATCAAAGAACAATTAATAGTAGAGTTGTACTCTAAATAATTAAGACACCCGTTAAACTATGGCAATTTTAAATTTTCAGAAACCCGACAAAGTAATCATGATTGAATCTACTGATTTTGAAGGTAGATTTGAATTCAGACCTTTAGAACCAGGTTTTGGTTTAACAGTAGGTAACGCATTGAGAAGAGTTTTGCTTTCATCATTAGAAGGTTTTGCGATCACTTCATTGAGAATGGAAGGGGTTGAGCACGAATTTTCTACGATTGAAGGAATTGTTGAAGATGTTACTGAAATTATCCTTAATCTTAAGCAAGTTCGCTTTAAGAAACAAATAGAAGATACAGACAGAGAGTCCGTTACCATTTCTGTATCTGGACAAGAACAAATCACGGCTGGAGATATTCAAAAATTCACCTCTGGTTTTCAAGTATTGAATCCAGACTTGGTGATTTGCAACTTGGAGAACAGTGTCAAATTTGAAATGGAAATTACCATTGAAAAAGGAAGAGGCTTTGTTCCTGCAGAAGAGAATAAGAAAGTAAATGTCCCGTTGGGAACTATTTTTACAGACTCTATTTACACACCGATCAAAAATGTCAAGTACGCGGTTGAAAACTACCGTGTAGAACAAAAAACCGATTATGAAAAATTAGTTTTTGACATCGTTACTGACGGTTCTGTAAACCCGAAAGACGCACTGACAGAAGCTGCAAAAATTCTAATCCACCACTTTATGTTGTTCTCAGATGAGAGAATTACTTTGGAGGCTGATGAAATTGCACAAACTGAAACCTACGACGAGGAGTCTTTGCACATGCGTCAGCTGTTGAAAACAAAATTGATCGACATGGATCTTTCTGTCAGAGCTTTGAACTGTTTGAAAGCTGCAGAAGTAGAAACTTTAGGGGATTTGGTATCCTTTAATAAAAATGACTTGATGAAGTTCCGTAATTTTGGAAAGAAATCATTGACCGAATTGGATGAACTAGTTCATATAAAAGGGTTGAGTTTCGGAATGGATTTGAGCAAATACAAATTAGATAAAGATTAACTTTTCATATTTTGCTCCCTAAAAGGGTTGAGCAAGATGGAATTACAAAACAAAAGTCATGAGACACGGAAAGAAATTCAATCATTTAGGAAGAAAGACGGCACACAGAAAGTCAATGTTGGCAAATATGGCTTGTTCGTTAATTGAACACAAACGCATCAATACCACTGAAGCAAAAGCAAAAGCTTTGCGTCAATACGTGGAGCCTTTGATCACAAAATCTAAAAGCGATACCACGCACAACCGTAGAATTGTATTTAGTATTTTGAAAAACAAATTGGCAGTTACGGAGTTGTTCAAAGAAGTCGCTGTAAAAGTAGCTGACAGACCAGGAGGATATGTACGAATTATCAAGTTGGGCAACCGTCAAGGAGACAACGCTGAAATGGCGATGGTTGAATTGGTGGATTACAACGAGATCTACAATCCAAATGGAGCTAAGAAGAAAAAAGCGACCCGTAGAGGACGTAAAAAAGCGGACGCACCTGTTGCCGAAGCTGTTGAAGTGACAACTGTTGAAGAAACAAACACGGAGGCATAAATAGATGATTCACAGCATAGCTAACAAAGGAATAAACATAACAGTTTGTTCCTTTTTTTATATATTTGCACACCGATAAAAGTTTTTGATTGAAATGAACAAGCACTATTTTTATACACTAGCGGTCCTTTTTTTGCCAATAGTTATTCTTTATAGCGGTTCATTAAATTACGAATTTATTGCCATTGACGACGCTGGGCAACTCCACCAAAATCCCAAAGTACTGAATTGGTCATGGTCCAACATTGTTGAGATTTTTTCTTCAGAGACCATCGGGATGTACCAACCGTTGACTTCTCTCTTCTTTTCCTTACTCGGAGCACTGTTTGGTTTTAAAAGTGCCCTCACATTCCACCTTTTTAGTCTGTCATTTCATTTGGCAAATACGCTTCTTGTATTTTTATTGGGCAAACACCTTTTCAACAACAAACAAAAAGCAATGTTGCTTGCATTTCTCTTTGGACTGCATCCATTGGCTGTTGAATCCGTAGCGTGGATATCTGCAACCAGTACCGTCCTGTTTTCTTTTTTCTTTCTAGCAGCGACACTAGCGTATTGCAATTTTTTAAAAAGCAATAAGAATTCTTGGATTCAAATCTCCTTACTCATGTTTGTTATGGGGGCCTTCTGCAAAGTGCAAATCCTTCCTTTTGTGGCCGTTCTTTTTTTAATTGACGTTTTAAATGGATTGCCTTTATTTGAAAAGAAGCGCCTCGTTCAAAAAATACCTTTTGTTGGGGTTGCGGTAGTTTTCGGTCTCATCGCATTGCATTTTAGAGGGGGACATTCTGGCATCAGTCATGAAAATTACAAAGCCTTGTATTTGTTGCCAAGCCAACTCTTTTGGTACATCCACAAAACATTTGTGCCATTGAATCTAGGTATTGTTTACGATTGGCCGCTGCAACTTGGAGAAACCAATTATTACCTCTCTTGTTTCTTTCTCGTTGCAATCGCAGTGGCATTTTATTATTTAAGAAATAACAGATTGTTTGTCTTCGGACTGTTGTTTTATTTGTGCAACATCCTGCTTCACACGGCCGCTTTTTCCGAGTTTTTAGGACCCTTTTCTGATCGATATGCCTACATTTCTACGCTGGGAATCTGGATTGCCGCCTTGTCTTTGATCAGTGACAAACGAAATGCCGCATTGAAATACTTTGTGCTGGTTGCCGTCTATGCCTTCTTGGCAAAAGCACAATTGAAAACCTGGGAAAGCACCATTGCGTTGTGGACAAACAACCTCACACACGAAACCGCTACTTTTTCTAATGGAATGCGTGGCAATTTCTATTACGAAGACAACAAACTGGCTTTGGCAAAAGCAGATTTTGAAAAAGTGGATCAGCAACCTGATGCCCGTTTGAATCCAGACAAATACAACTACCTTTACACCGCTTTGGGCGTTATGGAATCAAAGGCCGACAAGAAAAAATCGGTTGCTTACTTTTTAAAAGCGGCTACGATTTCTCCAGAAGTTCCAAACTTCGTAAATTTGGCAACGGCCTACCAAGCGATTCAAGTTTATGACAAGGCAGAAGCACTGTTGTTGCAATGCAATGCAAAAAAACCAAATAATAAAGATATATACATTAAATTGAGTGCCTTGTACTTTGAAAGCAAGCAACACGACAAAGCGGTTCGATTACTCAATAAAGTAATCGATTTGGGATTCAACGACATACTTTTCTACAAGTTTAGAGCCTATTTTCAAATCGCTTTGGGCAATGTTGAAAAAGCAGAAGAAGACATTCAAGTAGCAATAAAGATGGATAAGAAGGTTAATAATGGAATTGTAAAAGACGAACAATTGCGAAGTTTGATTCAAAATTTACAATATTTAAAAAAGAACACAAAAAAATGAAATACAAAGAATTGAAAAAAGCACTGTTGCTTTTAGAAGACGGAACCGTATTTGAAGGAAAATCTGTTGGAGTCGAGGGCACTTCCTTCGGAGAAGTTTGTTACAACACAGGAATGACGGGCTACCAAGAAATCTTTACAGATCCTTCTTATTCCGGTCAATTGATGGTTGCCACCAACGCACATATTGGAAACTACGGAGTCAATGAAAATGAAGTAGAGTCTGACGGCATCAAAATTTCAGGACTCATTTGTCGCAATTTTAGCTACACGCATTCACGAGTGAGATCTTCAGGCTCTTTAGAAGACTATTTTATCAAACACCAATTGATTGCCATAACCGACGTCGATACAAGAGCCGTCGTAAGTTATATCCGTGACAAAGGAGCCATGAACGCGGTCATCTCCACCGACACAGACATTGCATCTTTGAAAGAGCAACTCAAAAAAGTTCCCAACATGGAAGGCCTGGACTTGGCATCCAAAGTCTCAACCAAAGAAGCCTATACCTTTGGTGACATAAATGCGACTTATAAAATAGCAGCATTGGACCTTGGAATCAAAACCAACATTCTTAGAAACTTAGCCGAAAGAGATTGTTACATCAAAGTATTCCCAAACACCGCCTCTTTTGAAGACCTAAAAGCTTTTCAGCCTGACGGTTATTTCTTGTCCAACGGTCCTGGAGATCCAGAGCCTTTGGCCAATGCACAAGCAGTAGCTAAAAAAATTATAGAAAAAAACCTACCGCTTTTTGGCATCTGTCTCGGTCACCAAGTCATCGCACTTGCAAGCGGAGCCACAACTTATAAGATGCACAATGGGCATCGAGGAATCAACCACCCAGTTAAGAATTTGGTCACAGGAAAAGGAGAAATCACCTCTCAAAATCACGGATTTGTAATCGACCGAAAATCCCTTGAAAATTTAGACACAATTGAAGTGACACATATTCATCTAAATGACAATACAGTCGCGGGAATCCGATTGAAAGATAAAAATTGTTTTTCTGTTCAATACCATCCAGAAGCAAATCCTGGACCCCACGATTCGTCCTATTTATTCGACCAATTTATTGAAAACTTAAAAAAATAAGTTTTCAATTTTAACATCTTTCAAGCTTTAGAGTCTTTGTAGCTCGACAACGAAACCGTTTGAGAAAAAATTCTAAAAAAGCACCCTTAAAGTCAAGTCCTTTTGTAACTTGCATCGAATTTTAATTGAAAAAACCTAAAACAAACAAATATGAGCGTAATTATTAGCATCCATGCACGTCAAATCTTTGACTCCAGAGGGAATCCTACTGTAGAAGTCGATGTCATCACAGAGAACGGAGTAATGGGAAGAGCTGCAGTTCCTTCTGGAGCCTCTACCGGAGAACACGAAGCTGTTGAATTGAGAGACGGTGGTGCTGCATTTATGGGCAAAGGCGTCTTGACAGCAGTAAACAATGTAAACACAAGCATTGCAGAAGAATTGTTAGGATTCTCAGTATTTGAACAAAACGCCATCGATCAAGCGATGATTGATTTGGACGGAACCCCTAACAAATCTCAATTAGGAGCCAATGCCATTTTAGGTGTTTCTTTAGCGGTTGCAAAAGCAGCTGCCAATGAATTGAACCAACCTTTGTACCGTTACATCGGAGGAGTCAGTGCAAACACACTGCCCGTGCCGATGATGAACATCGTCAACGGTGGTTCGCATTCAGATGCTCCGATTGCGTTTCAAGAATTTATGATTATGCCTGTAATGGCAAACTCTTTTTCTCATGCTTTGCAGATTGGGACTGAGATTTTTCACAACTTGGCCAAAATCCTTCACGGAAGAAACTTGAGCACAGCTGTTGGTGACGAAGGAGGTTTTGCCCCAACTTTTGAAGGTACTGAAGATGCTTTGGACACCGTTTTGGAAGCCATCAAAAAAGCAGGATACAAACCGGGAGAAGAAGTAATGCTTGCATTGGATTGTGCTGCTGCTGAATTTTACGAAGGTGGAAAATACAACTATGCAAAGTTTGAAGGAGAAAATGGAGCCGTAAGAACGTCTCAAGAACAGGCAGATTACCTTGCAGAACTCTCAGAAAAATACCCAATTATCTCAATCGAAGATGGGATGGATGAAAACGACTGGGAAGGATGGAAATACCTCACCGAAAAAATTGGCGACCGTGTGCAATTGGTAGGAGACGATTTGTTTGTGACAAATGTAGAACGTCTTGCCAGAGGTGTAGAAGAAGGAATCGCCAATTCTATCTTGATCAAAGTGAATCAAATTGGAACCTTGACAGAAACCATTGCCGCAGTAAACATGGCCAAAAACGCAGGATTTACTTCTGTAATGTCTCACCGTTCAGGTGAAACTGAAGACAACACAATTGCTGATTTGGCAGTAGCTTTGAACACAGGTCAGATCAAAACAGGATCTGCTTCTCGTTCAGACCGTATGGCAAAATACAACCAATTGTTGCGTATTGAAGAAGAGTTGGAGGACATGGCATACTATCCACAAGACAAAGCTTTTAAATTGAGCTAATACATTTCCAAACAGAGCCAAAAAAACCGAAATTTTATTTCGGTTTTTTTTTGTCCATACAAAAAGCAATTCCAAGCATAAGAAACCACACATTTAACCTGTTCAT
>DLQL01000002.1 GCA_002477565.1 Flavobacteriaceae bacterium UBA7433 | reverse complement strand
AACCACCTATGCCATGGACCAAAAAGATACGATTCTTGCTGCTGCTTTGCGACACCACATCGACGCCCCTTATTCTTGTCAAGGGGGAGTTTGCAGTAGTTGCATGGCCAAAGTAACCGAAGGGCATGCGGTGATGAGTGCCAACAGCATTCTTACGGATGACGAGATCAAAGAAGGCATGATTTTGACCTGCCAAGCGCATCCAACCACAGCAAAAATCTCTATTGATTTTGACGATGTTTGATGTTTGGCAAGCTCCTGATTTGATTCGAGGCTAAAATTCCAAGTCCAATTGTTTTCCCAAAGCTTTGGCGCGCTTGTCTTTTTCGATTCCGATCGCCATCCCGAAGACCATCCCTAAAGGGAGCCACAAGCCCAAAAGCGACATGTTGTTTGCCCGCATGCCAAGAACACTTCCAAGTACAGATCCGGTGAGCATTCCATATGCCATCCAAGTGTTTCGAAAATGGTGCTTTGTCACCAATTGCTCGTCTTTTTCAATTCGTTTCAAAATGACTGCTTGTGTTTTTTTGAGCTGTTTTAACAAGGTTTTTTCTGAATGCACATTCAAATTTTCAAGTTCCTGATTGATCGCTTTTACAAGTGTATCTTCCAAGTTTTTTTGCGCAAGTATTTCAAGAAGCGCTTCGAGTTGAATGCTTTTCTTGTTTGCCTTTTCACGCAGGAATTTCAGGACATTTTCGTCTAATTTGAGGAATGCTTTCATATGGTCAATTTTTATCTTTTTGTTTCTTTATTTGTTTGTTGAGCACTTGACCAACTGTTGTTGGATCGGTCCACGTCTGCCATCATTTCCAAAGGGTCAATCACAACGGAGTCAATGCTCTTTTCTGTTGCAATTCGGTACTGAGGGGCCACCCAAGACCAATCTTTTAGTCGTGTGGCCGTCGTTGGTTTTTCGCCGCGCATCATCAGCAAAGGAATGTAAAAATTTTCAGTCGTCCCGTCTCGATAGACAACGGACAGGTCAATAGGCATGGGCATCCTTCCAATGCGTTGCAACAGAATTTGAGTAGGGTTTTCTAGCGATACTCCGTAATCTATGGCATGGGTGGTTTGCGTCCAATAGTTAAGGTACCAATCCAAGGAAATTCCCGAAACCTTTTCGGCAGTTCTTTTGATGTCATTGGGGCTTGGGTGTTTGAATTGGAACTTTTGATAATAGCGCTGTAAGGTCTTGTCGACATTTTCTTTTCCCAACACATACTCGAGTTGTGCCAAGAAAAGCGCCCCTTTGCTATAGCTTCCCACACTGTAGGCATAATTGTAGTGATAGGCATCCGATTGGGTCGTCAGTGGCTCTTCAATATGGTAATCCCACAATTGAAAGTAACTTTTATAGGAGTCGCTATTTGGATTTGGATTTCCGAGTTTCAAAACGTGGTTTTCTGCGTAGTTGGAAACATAGGTTGCAAACCCTTCGTCCATCCACGGATGTTTGCTCTCGTTGGTTGCCAATACAAATTGAAACCAAGAATGCGCCAATTCATGCGCAACAACTCCGACCAAACTGCCAAACGAGCGCTCGCCTGTCACCAAGGTACACATGCCGTATTCCATGCCGCCATCTCCTCCTTGTATGACTGAGTATTGCTTGTAGGGATATGGTCCTACGTGGCTGTTGTAATAGGCCAACAGCTCTGAAGTTTTGGAAGGCAAGGCTTTCCAGTTTTTCAAATACTTCTTTTTGAGGTTCTTTTTGTAAAAAAAGTGCAACCGTGTCCCGCTTTCCGTGTCTAAAATGTCGTGATGAAACTTTGGATCGGCAGCCCAAGTAAAGTCGTGAACGTTTGGAGCCACAAAGTGCCAAGTCAATTTTTTCCCTTTGGGATAACTCATTTTTTGAACTTTGTCTTCGTAGCCATGCCCGACCGCTTGCGGGTTTTGCAAATAGCCAGTTCCTCCGACCACGTATTTTTTATCGAGGTGCAATGTGACGTCAAAATCTCCCCATACACCGTGAAATTCTCTTGCAATATAAGCATGGGTATGCCATCCTTCAAAATCGTATTCGGCAAGTTTTGGATACCATTGTGTCATCGACAATGCGACACCTTCTTTGTTATTCCTTCCTGATCGGCGTATTTGTTCAGGGATCTGTCCTAAAAAAGTCATGTCAAAGACTGTCTTCTCCCCGGGAAAAATGGCTTGATTTAAGGTCACCACTAAGAGGGTTCCCTCTGTGTGATAGGTCAACGGAACTCCGTCTTGCTCCAAAGAAAGGACTTTTAGAAATCCAATTTCATCGGACTGTAACAAGGCAATCCTACTTTCGTAAATAGGATTTTCTTCGGTTCCAATGTTGTGCACCATCCGAGCATCGGGGTCTTTCATTTCTTGCAAACGTTGGTCCATTTCGCTTCCCGGTTGGAAGGCATTGAAGTACAAATGATAATACACCTTGTTCAAGGTGTCAGAGGAATGGTTGGTATAGGTCAATTTTTGAGTCCCTCGGTACTGGTGTTTTTTCAAGTCCATGTCCACGTCCATCACATAATCGACATGTTGTTGCCAATAGCCGTTGTTTTGGGCAGAAAGTGTGGCCACAAAAAGAAAAAAAATAAGGGGTCTAATCATATCTATATCTTAAAAAGAGGGTTGTTTGGAATGGCTGTAAAAAGCCATGTAAAACTCTGCTGTAGGCTTTATTTTTGAACCATTGCCGCTGCCATTTTCACTGCGTTGAGTGCATTTACGATGCGTCCAGAAACACACAGCTCGTCCAAGGAGACCAAATCTTCACTTCCTGGTTTGCGTACTTTGAAGTCAATTTTTGTGCCAGAATTCATCAAAATATGTTTGACTTGGGCCGCCGACAATTTGGGGTAGTAAGAGCGAAGTAATGCCGCCACTCCTGCGGTAGATGGAGCTGCCATAGAAGTTCCACTCAAAAATTGATAGCCATTATTTGGGACCGGTGCATATACCTTTACTCCCGGAGCAAACACGTCAACATTCCTTTTTCCATAGTTGGAGAAGGATGCCAACAGCTGTTCGTCGTAGCTGGAACTCATCGCTCCTACCGTAATCATGTTGTCTGATATTTCATGAATTCGGTCCGGAGCATCGTTTGGGTAAGATGCCTTGACATCGATGTTTTTGGCATCGTTCCCTGCGGCATTTACAATCAACACGTCGTGTTTTTCTGCATATTTGATCGCCTCATAAACCCATGCTGCATGCGGTGAATACGATTTTCCAAAACTCGTATTGATGACTTTGGCACCATTGTCTACCGCATATCGAAAACCAAGCGCAACGTCTTTGTCGTATTCGTCCCCATTGGGAACACAGCGAACGGTCATCAACTTGACGTTTTTGGCAACACCTGCCACTCCTTTTCCATTGTTCTGGGAAGCGAGTACAATTCCCGCAACGTGTGTTCCGTGAATTTCATCGTCTTGACGGTTGTTTGGATTGTTGTCTCCATAAAATTTGGTACTGAAGTCATTTGCATCGTCTGCTAAAAGGGTTCTTGGGTGAAAGTCCAAATTGTAATGGCTGTCTACTTGAGAACTGAAATAGGAAATTCCTTTTTTGACCTGTTCCATTTCGGCGGTATAGCTGGTTCCTGTTTGCAAAACCCTCAAGGTCATTTCTTTTTGTTTGGTCAGCATTTCTTCCTCAGTTTCAATGGCGAGGACATCTTCCAATTTGTAATTTTCCTTTCCCGTACTTTTGATCATCGCAGCATGAGCGTTTTTATAGAGGTCGTAATAAAAATTATAGTTGTTTTTAGAATTAGAGGCATCGCCCAATTTTTCATCAAACTCTTCTTTCATCTTTAGGTAAGCGGCGTAGTCATCTTTGTCACTTTCCGAAATTTGCTCGGATATTTTACCTTCAAACTTCACCGATTTCATTTTGATCAGTCGCGTGATTTCTAAATTTTCATCGTAAATCCCGCCTAAGAAATTCCATCCGTGCAGATCATCTGTATAGCCATTTTTGTCGTCGTCGATTCCGTTTTCAGGAATTTCTTTTGGGTTTGTCCACAAAACGTCTTTCAAATCTTCGTGGTTCAAGTCCACTCCCGAATCGTTGATGGCAACGATCACTTCCTCAGAAGGCTTTCCTTTTAAAAAGGCATATGCTTGGGAAACACTCATTCCAGGAATGCTGTCTTTGACAAGATCGGCATGTCCCCAAGTTTGTTTTTCTTTCACAGTCAAAGGGCTTGATTTTGGGGGTGTTTTGATGGCGTTTTCAATCCCCGCTGGAACGGGAATTTTATGAATTGAGGTACAGCTCGTCAAAGCAGCTGTCACAAAAGCAGCAATGCAAAAAGTCTTTAAAATTCTCATGGTGATCGTTGTTTTTGGAAGTTTTTTAAAAGCTATTGAAAACTTCGTTAAAAGTATGGCTGTTTTGGAGACGCACTCCCTTTTTTGTATGATGAACGGTACACAACTCATGCTGTGCATCGTGTTCTAAAAATAAATAATACCCCCGGTCTGCGGCTTCGTTTAAAAACAAGGCTTTTTCACTCATGGTTAGGAGGGGTCGGGTATCGTAACTCATCACATAAGGCAGGGGTAGGTGTCCGACGGTCGGAATCAAATCCGCGACAAAAACAAGGGTTTTTCCTTTGTACTTTATTTTTGGAAGCATTTGTTTTTCCGTGTGTCCATCGACACACAATACTTCCAATTCCAATGCTGGAACAAAAGAATACCGCTCCTTGGAGAGTTCGACAAAATGGAGCTGACCACTTTCTTCAATGGGCAGGATATTTTCTGTCAAAAAAGAAGCTTTCTCACGAGGATTGGGTTGGGTTGCCCATTTCCAATGTGCTTGATTGGACCAGTATTTGGCATTTTTAAACGCTGGTTCGTAGCCAGTTTTGGAGGCATTCCATTGGATGCTTCCGCCACAATGATCAAAGTGCAAATGTGTCAAAAATACGTCGGTAATGTCATCTCTATGAAAGCCCAAATCCGCCAAAGAACAATCAAGCGTATGGGCTCCTGACAAGTAGTAATGCTCAAAAAAGGTTGCGGATTGCTTGTTGCCCATTCCCGTGTCGATCAAGAGCAATCGCTTGCCGTCTTCAATCAACAAACAACGCATCGTCAGATTGATCCGGTTGTTTGCGTCTGCCGGATTGCTGCGTTGCCATATGGTTTTGGGTACGACGCCAAACATCGCGCCTCCATCCAGTTTTAGTTGCCCAGTTTCTATCGGGTAAACTCTCATAAAATTGCAGATTACAGATTTTGGGAGTTGAATTTACGTTTTATTTGTGAATTCTTTTACAAATTCATTCTTTTGGTACGTATTTTCAAACAAAGATGCAGAAATTTAGGGACTTATCCTGTTAAAGGAACTAAAAAAACCACCTTGAAAAACAAGGTGGTTTTGCTGGAGGCGTCGAGCGGATTCGAACCGCTGTAGATGGTGTTGCAGACCACTGCCTAGCCACTCGGCCACAACGCCATTAGGGGTGCAAATTTAGTTAATTTTACTGTTTGCACAAGAACTTTTTGGTGAAATTAGTTTCTGTGCTCAGAAAGGACCACAGTCACCTGTGCGACCTCTCCTCCGATCGGAGGATTGATCTTAGAAACTGCGATGTCTACTGCTTCGACACTTGGAAGCTCCTCTAAGATGCGATGTACAATCCTTCGGGCAACATGCTCAAGCAATTTGGAACGAATGGCCATTTCTTCTTTTACCACCAAATTTAGGTGCACATAATCCACCGTATCTGCCAATTCATCAGAAACCGATGAGGCTGATAAATCTGCTTTTACTTCTACATCTACTCGGTACTCTGAACCTATTTTGGCTTCTTCCTCCAGACAACCGTGGTAGGCATAGAGCCGAATATTTTCTACTTTGATTGTTCCCATAATTTCATTTCAGATCACAAATTTAAGAAAAGTGTTTGGAGATTTGGCTGCAAAAGAGGTGGGTTTTCAAAAAAGTTCCCTTGTCAAAAAGGATTCTATTGTTTCTATTTTCTGTAAATTTGTGCCTTTCATAACCCCGTGTTTGGCTTTGAGCAAGGCGCGACAACTTGTTGAAGATGGTAGAAGAGAAAAAATCTTTGAACTTTATAGAACAAATTATCGAGGAAGATCTGCGCAACGGATTGTCCCCTGATCAATTGCGTTTTCGATTTCCCCCCGAACCAAATGGGTATTTGCACATCGGACACGCTGCCTCTATTTGTTTGAATTTTGGTTTGGGATTGAAATACAACGCGCCTGTCAACTTGCGTTTTGACGATACCAACCCTGCCAAAGAAGAACAAGAATATGTAGATGCCATCAGAAGAGACGTGCAATGGCTAGGTTTCCAATGGGACCAAGAATATTTTTCATCCGATTATTTTCAACAACTTTTTGACTGGGCAATTGCCTTGATCAAAGCGGGAAAGGCCTATGTGGACAACCAATCATCGGAAGAGATGGCCCTGCAAAAAGGAACCCCCACAGAACCGGGAACCAACGGCCCAAACAGAGAACGTTCGGTCGAGGAAAATATGGAGTTATTTTTAAAAATGAAAAGCGGCGCATTTGAAGAAGGCTCGCATGTCTTGCGTGCAAAAATTGACATGCAACACACCAACATGCACATGCGAGACCCCATCATGTACCGCATCTTAAAAAGAACCCACCACAGAACTGGAAACGATTGGTGCATCTACCCGATGTACGATTGGACCCACGGAGAATCGGACTACCTAGAACAAATTTCACATTCAATTTGCACCTTGGAATTCAAAAGCCACCGCGACTTGTACGAGTGGTATGTGGACCAAGTGATTTCCCCGAGCCGCTTGAGACCCAAACAACGAGAATTTGCAAGAAGAAACTTGAGCTATACCGTAATGAGCAAACGGAAGTTGTTGCAATTGGTCGAAGAAAAAGTAGTGACCGGATGGGACGATCCTCGCATGCCCACCATTTCTGGACTGAGAAGAAGGGGATACACTCCAAATGCCATTCGAAAATTTAGCGAGACTGCTGGCATTTCCAAAAGAGACAATGTCACCGATGTGGCCCTGTTGGAATACCATATCAAAGACGATCTCAACAAAACAGCTCCTCGTGTGATGGCTGTTTTAGATCCGTTGAAATTGGTCATCACCAACTATCCCAAAGGAGAAGAGGAATGGGTTCTCGCCGAAAACAACCCAGAAGATCCAAATGCAGGTACTAGAAAAGTGCCTTTTTCTAAAGAAATATACATCGAGCAAGAAGACTTTAGAGAGCAAGCCAACAAGAAATTCTTCCGTTTGAAATTGGGAGGGGAAGTACGTCTCAAAAACACCTACATCATCAAAGCAGAAGCAGTCGTCAAAGATGCCGATGGAAAAGTGATTGAAGTTCACTGTACTTACGATCCGGATTCCAAAAGTGGAAGCGGCACCAAAGCTAGCAAACGCAAAGTAAAAGGAACGTTGCACTGGGTCTCCATCCCACATGCACTGAAAGCAGAAGTACGTCTCTACGACCGTCTGTTTACTGACGAAGCACCGGATGGACACAAAGACAAAGATTTTAAAGATTTTGTCAACCCCAACTCCTTAACAATCGGTTCGGCCTTTGTAGAACCGAGTCTTCAAGAAGCGGTTGCAGGAGACAAATTCCAGTTCCAACGAAAAGGATATTTCTGTGTAGACCCCGACAGCAAGACCACTACTTTGGTCTTTAACAAAACGGTAGGCTTGACCGATTCTTGGGCGAAGATGGAAAAGAAAGCCGTCGCGCCAGCAAAAAACGAAGGATTGGAAAAAGCAGGCCCATTGGCAGGAAAATACCTAAAAACAAAAACTGACCAAGCGCGTGCTGACTTAAAAGCGGAGGTCGCAGAATTGGCAAAAAACATTCCTTTCGAAGCCTTGCTTCCCGCTTTTTCAACTGCGAACTCCAACAAAGAAGTGCTGACCTGTCTGTTGGTTTTAGGCGCAGGGATTGAGCCCCAAACAAATGCGCTGTTTACTGCCTTTTTAGAAAAAACAATGCAGATGAACAATTCCACTATCAAACTGGAAGTGGTCAAATACCTCCTGGGAAATCCTTCCTTGAAAGCACAATTTGACAACGAACTGCAACGCTTAAAGACAGAAGACAAAAACCCAATGGTCAGAGGTGTTTTGGAAGATGCATTGTAAATTCAACTCAAAGAAGCCTGCTCATTTTCTAGGTCCAATCCACGCAAAAAGTCCTCCGCATTCTTTTGCAAGGTCTGTCTCTTCTCTTCGGTCATCTTATCGTAAGTTCGGACCAACATGCCCAACCTTGGGTTTTTTAGAAAAAAAGATCTGTTGACGTGCATAAAGCGCCAAAAAAGACCGTCCCAAGCAGACTGCCATGGCCCCTTCTTGTAATTGCTCATTTTTAAAATGTAATTGGAGCCACTGATGTAAGGTTTGGTGGCAAAAAACCCGCCGTCTGCAAACTGGCTCATTCCATACACATTGGGCACCATCACCCAATCATAAGCATCCACAAACAACCCCATAAACCAACGGTATACTTCCGTGGGGTGGAATTCACACAACAACATAAAATTACCCAAAACCATCAGCCGTTCAATGTGGTGGCAATAGCCTTCTTTTAGTACTTTTTTGATGGTGTCATCCACCGGGTCAATGCCCGTAGTTCCGTTGTAAAAAGAAGGGGGGATCTTTCGTTCAAAGCCCCAAAAATTAGCATTTCTTGAAACCACCCCTTTGCACTCGTACATCCCTCTAATAAATTCTCGCCATCCGATAATTTGCCTGACAAAACCCTCCAACGAATTGAGGGGGATGTCATTTTTTTTGGCATACAAAACCGCTTTCTCGACGATTTCCATCGGTGTAAAAAGCCCTACATTCAACAAAGGAGAGAGCAGGCTGTGGTTCAAAAAAGTTTCCCGGTCTACGATGGCATCTTCATACAGCCCAAAATCCTGGAAACGCGTTGCAAAAAATTGATCCAACCACGCAGCGGTATCCGAATGGTGATAGGGGTATTTTGGCGCTGTTGGAAGCTGTCCCAAATTGTCCGGAAAAAAGGTCTCGACATAAGAGATTGCTTCCTCCCAATAGACATCTTTCTTTGGAAAATGAATGCTTGGCGGTGTTTTCCCTTTGGGATATTTCTTGCGGTTGTCCGCATCAAAACTCCATTTCCCTCCAATAGGTTGTTCTTTCTGATCGATCAGTATGTTTCTTTTGACCCGTTGTTGTTTGTAAAAAGTCGTCTGAAAAAAGGACTTTTTTTCCGCTTTGAAAAAACTTTTTAAATCTTCTTTGCTGTTGATAAACAGGCGGTTTTCAAAACCATTCAAAAGCAATCCCTGTTCCAAAGCTGTTTTTTCGATGCGTCGTTCGAGCCAACAATCTGTGGGGTCGATGTAGTTCACCTGTTGCACTCCTTCTTTTGCCAAGAAGACCAAGAGTTTGCGAATGTCTGAAAGTTCCTTATCAGAAGAGATGTACCGCAGGTCCACGCCGCTCTCTTTTAGATATGCCGCATGGGATTTCATGGACGCTCTGTGAAAAGCCAACTTGATTTTGTGGAAATTGAACTCCTTAAAAAAAAGAGCCTCTTCCACAAGATAAGTCGGATGGCCATTGCTGTACAATTCGTGCTGCTGGAAAAGTTGGTGGGGAAATAAGAGGTTGATTGCTTTCATCGATTGTTTTTGTTTCTTTTACAGCGCTCGCTGCAGTATTTGACTTCTTGCCAATTCAAGGCCCATTTTTTTCGCCATGCAAAAGGACGCTCACAGACAATGCATGTTTTTGAAGGCAAATGTTGTTTTTTCATTTTTGAATGTGGGGATTTCTGACATGAGTTTGCAAGATTCTTTTGCCTTCTTTTTTGACCTGGAGGTTTTTGCGATGTCCCCATATTTTTTCACGCGCAATTTTTCCACTCACCTGCAAATCCACAATGGGAAGCGGATAATGCTCCCCCAAATGAAAACCACAAAAAACCTGATCCATATAGGTCATCTTCCAAGGTTCGTGAACAAACGCTGTGGGTACAGGAGTCAATTCGGGAACCCATTTTTTAATAAAAGCTCCTTGAGGGTCGTGTTCTTGTGACTGCTTTACAGGGTTGTAAATGCGCACCGTATTGATGCCGGTAGTTCCTGCCTGCATCTGGAACTGAGTGTAGTGAATTCCGGGTTCGTAGTCCAAAAACAGACGGGCGAGTACATGGGTTCCAGTCCGCCAATCTTGATCTAAGTGATGACAAAGCAAAGAGACCAGCATTGCGCGCATCCTGAAATTGATCCACCCGGTTGCGCGCAAACAGCGCATACAAGCATCTACCAAAGGAAATCCTGTTTGTCCCTTTTCCCAGGCCGTAACTTTCGATGTGTCCAAAGGGCGAACCAAAGATTCATAGCCCTTGTTGACACAGAGAGTTTCATAGCCACATTCCATTTCAAATTTTTGAATGAAATGGCAGTGCCATTTCAATCGGGTCAAAATGCCCTGAAAAGCACGTTTGTGGCTCTTTCGATTGGGGTGCAAATACAGGTAATGAAGTGCTTGCTTGACACTTAAATTTCCCCATGCCAAATACGGAGAAATTCTTCCGCAAGCCGTGCGACTCGCTTCGGGCTTTGAGATCTGTCTGTGGTAGGCATGTCCTCTCTCCTCCGCGAAGGACCGCAGGTATTTCCATGCGTAAGTTTCGCCAGCAGGTTGAAACTCTGACGGGTATTTTTCAAGCTTTTTTTGAAATTGTTTGGGAAGCTGAAAAGGCGTTTCAAAAGAAGGCAAAGTTTCCTTTGTATAGGAGTTTGCAAGGACTTCTTTCTCCATCGTTTGTTGCCACAACACATCCCAGCCGACCCGGTTTTTAAGCCCTCTGACCACGGCGTCTCTTTGAAATTGAAACCAGGGGATATTTTGGGATTGCAAAAATTTTGAGACGGCTTTGTCTCGATTCCAAGTCAACTGAATCCCGCTTTCTTGGTAAGAATAAACATTTTGGACCTCGAAAATTTCGTGTAAATATTGACAGATCTCCAACGCTTCTCCGTAAAGAGTTCTTACCTGCCTGTCAAATTTTTGCAAGTGCCGATTCATGTCTTTGAGTGCGTGGTACACAAAGCGCAAGTGGCGGTCAGAACTGTCTGGATAAGCAAGCAAAGAGGGCTCGAACAGGTAAAAAATGACATAGGGAATCCCTGCCTCTTCAGCTGCTTTGAGCGGCGCGTGGTCTTGGGTTCTCAGGTCGCGTTTCAACCAGACGATGTTGACCTTTGTTTTCATCTGTTTTTAAGTTCTTTTTTACAGGGCTTCCAAAAGCGAAAGAAAGAAGGAAAATCTCCTTTTACTGAGCTGAGCCAGTCGCGATCGTCTTGGGTCCCTCTGTAGTGTTTGTTCAAGGGATGTTCTTTGAAAATGAGCTGCTGGCCCAAAGCCTGTTTTGCCAAATTCTCAAATTCACCGACAAAAACTTGAATCCCAGGAATGTTTTTTGAGAGTTTGATGACAAAATCGATGCACTTTTCAGAAACGGGATGCTTCTCAAATACCGAAGGTTCTAACAACAAAATTCTGTTGGCTGCTTCGTCTTTTCTCCAAAAAGGGTCCAGATTGTAATAGTTGTAAAGCAAGACGGGACGTTCGGGAAGCAAGGAGACCTCATCGGAAGCCGGCAATGGGGTTTTGAAATCAACTACTATTGAAGCCCTGAGATTTTCGGGGCAGGGAATGTTTTCAAAAGCCTCGTAAGGAACGTCCAAAAAGCTGCCTTTTTGGGAGCCGTAAAAAAAAGTGTTGATGTTGTCTTGGTTTGCGAAGTACTTCTTGTTGGAATTGGTTCCTGCTACCCATTGCCAACTCAAGGCATTGCTCGCCCAATCTCCGTCCAACAAGTGGTAATACATCCACTCAGCAGGGTGTTTCCAATGACTTTTGGCTATGTTGCAGGCGATACTCGCCAGATACATGCGCATGTGGTTGTGTAGGTGTCCGGTATCCTTCAGTATTTGAATTCCTTGGTCAATGAGTTGGATGCCAGTAGTGCCCTTTACAATGGCTTCTGGGATTGCACGATGCAATACCTCCAATTGTTCGGATTTTAAATCTGTGTTGATTTGGGTTCCTTTGGCAATCCATAGCTGCTGCCAGTAATCTCGCCACGCGAGTTCTTGAACAAATTTTTCCATGCTGGAAAATGGAATGCCACGAACCTGCAGTCTTTCAAAAACAAGTTTTGTGGAAAGTACACCTCTTGAAATATAGGGAGACAAATGACTGACGGCTCCGTCAACATAGTTGCGACTTTTGCCATACGCAACGGGGTCTATTTGGTCTATTTTTTGAAGAATCGCCGCAGTCGAAGTTTCAAAAATCATCTTTTGGAAATCTTATTCTGTGTAATTGCGCGTTGGCGACTGCATTTGAAGCGGTCTATTTCAGGATTTCTTTTTTGAAGGTGCTTTTGGCTGACGCCGCTGTGAACACGCTTTCTCCAACGTTTGAAACTGGTAGGTTTCAATTCTTTACGCATCAATTGAACGACTTCTTTTTCTGACAGTTGAAATTGAAAAAGAATGGCTTCAAATGGGGTGCGGTCTTCCCAGGCCATTTCAATAATCCGATCCAATTGTCTTTCTGAAAATTGCGCTTTCATCGAGGGGAAATTTGAGGTTTTGATGTCTTCTCACAAAGATAAGGCTAAAAATGGGGATTCAAAAATGAAAAAATTTCGGGGTTTACTTGAATTGCACTGTTTTGAGAACTGCTTCCACTTCAAACATAAAATCTCTTTTGTCTACAGAAGGTGCATAGACAAAGGCTTCCAGCACAATCCATCGCTTGTTGTCGGGGTCTTCGATGGCAAAGTTTAAAAAAGGACCCGCCATAAAGTCGTTCAAAAGTTCCCATTTCCCATGAGTTTGGTATGTGCGTCTGCCCTTGATTTTTGTCTGAAAAACACGGGGTCTAAACGCCTTTTCTGTAATCATATACATGTCCTCTTTGCGTCCAGGAAGGTGTTTCCTCCCGATAGAATCGCGCATTTGAGAGATGTAGGAACCCAACTTTTTATTGGAAGTAGGCATGGGGGCTGTGTAGATCAAAATATTAGAGTTGCTGTCTCCTTGCGCGAGGCCACCACTCAAATGTTGGCGCAGCCAAAGAAAGTCACCCGTATCGTCTACGGTTTTAAAAAAAGTGGGGATGTTCATTTCCAAGCCCAGCGCATTCAGGGTTTGAAATGCTCCTTTGGGGTGGCTCTTTTTGAGGTGTTTTTTTTGAATATCTGCAAGATCTGCATTTTTGAAGATCCGGGTCAATTCGGAACGGTATTCTTCTAATATTTCGAGAATGGCTTGCTCAGTTGTGCCTGTAACCTTTACGATCTGTTGAGGCTTGGCGTACCTGTTTTTATTGGAAGTAAAGCTGTTCTCTTCCCCCAAGGCAACGTGCAAAACGTTGCGAGTGGCTTTGAACATTTTTCCAAAGGCACTGATCGGAACCTGTGTAACATCAAACTGGGCTTCTTCTTGGGGCATTCCCAAAACGGGAGCGCCCACAATTTCTTTCAGTTTGTCGCCAATCTTGGATTTCCATTGCTGGTCTTCAACCACCAAAAGAAGGTGATTGATCCTTCCGTTAGAGCTGATAAAGACGGGGGCTGTGTTTTTAGTATCGCAGGCCAATGCGAAGAGGAGCAATCCAAAAATAAAATATTTTTTTTGCATGAGCTGCTTTTTTATGTGCTGAATTTTTGACATTCTTTTGGTTTTTTTCAATTCTTTCCAGAGAGTGCTCGACAAAAATCAAGAACTTTTGTTGAGAGTTATCCTTTCGCCCGGTTTTAGGTTCTTGGAATTCCAGAGACCGTTCCAATCTTTGAGTTCTTGAATGCTAACTTTCGGGTATTTTTTTGAAATGCTCCAAAGGGAATCCCTTTTTGGACAGTGTGTTCAAATTTTTCTCCTTTGGGTGTAATTCAAGCGTTTTGGGTAAACAGTCAAACGCTGGCCAATGGTGAGACTGGACGAACGCAGACCGTTCCATTTTTTCAAATCGGAGATCCGAACTCCATAGCGATTGGCGATTCGACCAAGGTAGTCTCCCGATTTTACTTTGTATCTAATGCGTTGGTTCATTTCAAAATACTGGGGCAAGGGCTTTTCTCTCTTTGCATCTGCTGCTGTTGCCAACGCATAAATTTCTTCCTCTTTCTCTACAAAAGTGCCGATCTGTTCGACCGGCATTCTCAAAGTGTAATTCCTACCTTTTACATAAGGAATGATGTCTAGCTTGTATTGAGGATTTAGAAACTGTAGCATTTCGGTACTGATATTTAAAGTTTCGTTTAGCTGCTGAAATGTCAGCAAACGCTTTACTTGAACCGTGTCTGTCGCAAAGTGGTGCGTCAAAGGAGCTGTGGGGTAAATGCCGTGGTCTTTTGCGTGTTCAAAAATATAAAGGGTCGCATAAAACGCGGGCAAGTACCCCGCAGTTTCTCGTGGCAAAAAGGGCCTTATGTTCCAATAATTTCGGTAGCCACCAGACCTTCGAATGGCCTTGGATACGTTGCCAGGTCCTGAATTGTAAGCTGCCAATGCCAGGTCCCAATCTTGAAAAGTGCTGTGCAAGCTTTCCAGATATTTACAGGCGGCTATCGCGGATTTTACAGGGTCTTGCCGTTCGTCCACATAGGAACTTACTTTGAGTCCAAATTGTTTTCCGGTCGCGTACATAAATTGCCAGATTCCTGTCGCACCCACTCCTGATTTTGCTCTGGGGTTCAACGCGGATTCCACCACCGCCAAGTATTTTATTTCTAAGGGAATGTCGAAAGCATCGAGATGGGATTCAAAGAGGGGGAAGTAATACAAGGCCCTGGCCATCATTTTTGGGTAGTACTTGCTTCTTTTTTTGAGGTAGGAATGGATCAGGCGTTCCAAAACAGGGTTGTACTCCAAATTGAAAGGGGTTTGTTGGTTCAAAAGTTCCAACCTTTCTTTTAACAAAGCAGTGGGCAACAGAAGGTCCAAGTCCGGTGCTGTTTTGGCTTGCAGGTCTAGGGTTTTGGGAAGCTCTTCAAAGAGCGGAGAACTGTAGAGGGTATCCACCCAAAGACTGTCAATCATTGCTGGAGCTACCACAGCATTGAGCTGAAGGCTGTCTTTTGAGCCTGCTGTATGCATGGATACGCTGTCTTTTGAGGCGGATGTATCTTCCTTTGTTGGTTGCGCAAAACAGGCTAAAGTCAAAAGACTCGTAAAAAGGAAACTGGTGATTCGATGTGTCATAACTAAAAGTTCGTCAGCCGAAATGAGCTGCCGGTTCATGGGTTTAAAATGTTGTTTCTATCGGAGGGCAGTTGCTGTCTTTTAAACTTCCAACTCCAGCCCGATGGGACAATGATCCGAATGTTTTGCTTCGGGTAGGATGTAAGCTCTTTGCAAGCGTTCTCTCAAAGGTTCAGAAGCCATGAGGTAATCAATGCGCCATCCTTTGTTGTTGTTTCTTGCATTGGCACGGTAACTCCACCAACTGTAATGGTGGGGTTCTTTGTGAAATTCCCGAAATGTATCGACAAAACCACGGGCGATAAATTCAGCAATCCAAGCTCTTTCTACCGGCAAAAATCCGGAAGTGTTTTTGTTTTGTTTGGGGTTGTGAATGTCTATTTCTTCGTGACAGATGTTGTAATCACCACAAACAATCAAATTGGGGACTGTCGTTTTCAGCTGATCGATGTATGTTTGAAATTCCGCCATGTACTGGAATTTGAAATCCAAGCGCGCTGCATTGGTTCCCGAAGGCAAGTAGAGACTCATGACAGAGACCGTGTCAAAGTCCAATCGCAAGTTTCTTCCCTCAAAGTCCATGGAAGGAATGCCTGTCCCATAAACAACTTCATTGGGAGCCGTTTTGGAAAGGATTGCTACCCCACTGTAGCCTTTTTTTTGAGCCGAAAACCAATAGTGGTACGGATAGCCCGCTTCTTCAAACAAGGCCAGGTCCAACTGTTCTTTTTGAGCTTTGGTTTCTTGCAAACAAAGTACGTCTGGATTGGCCGCTTGCAGCCATTCTAAAAAGCCTTTTTTCAAAGCGGCGCGGATGCCATTGACGTTGTAAGAAATTATTTTCATCGTTTCATCGTTTCGTTTTTCACTCTCTTTGCCAAGTCTTTTCCTATCGTGAAGGCAAAAGAGCAGTTCTTGTTTTTTTTAGTACTGCGCACGCTCATTTACAAGCGTCACACCGTTTGGTCGTCAATCTTATGTCTTCAATTCACAACACAAACATTTTTTACAAGCCATTTCCAAAAAGCCCGTTCTAAATTTTTAGCAATTTAATCCAGCGACAAAAGCCAAAATTAAAAAGTGGGTTTTCAGTCATTAGAATTGTATTTTTCTCTCAACTCTTTTCGCTTTATTTTCATAGAAGCCGTTCGTGGCAAGTTATCAATTTTCACCAAATCTACCACTTTGAAAAGGGGATTTAATTTGGTTTTTACAGCGTTTTTTACTTTTTGAAAAGCAGCTTCTTGAGGGAGAATTTCACGAGCAACATAAAAGACCACCAAACGATTTGCGCCTCCTTCTTTGGGGGCAACTGCAATGGCTGCAGCTTCCGCTACAAAAACCAAGGCATTCACGACCTTTTCTATTTGGACTGCCGCCACTTTGATTCCTCCCAAATTCATGGTGTCGTCTGTGCGCCCTTGGGCTTTGTAATAGCCGTCTTTGGTTTTTTCAAGCAAATCTCCATGCCTTCTCAATATTTGGCCTTTGTACATGGGGGTGCCTTTGTAATAGGTGGCGTGGTGGTCTTTGTTGAGCAAACGGGTGGAAAGGCCCAAAATAGGAGGAACTAAAAACACTTCGCCTTGCGTATCCGGGACACCGTGCTCGTTCAACAAGACAAATTCACCTCCCAATGTCTGGGAGGAAAATTGACTGGGTTTGTTTTCTTGGAGCAAAGTACTCGCGAGATAACCTCCGCCAATTTCTGTTCCTCCACAGTATTCTACAATGGGCTTGTGCTTGGCCAATTCCATCAAATAGGCCATTTCTGTTGGGTTGGAAACTTCTCCTGTCGAACTCATGCATTGGATTGAACTCCAATCAAAAGATTCCATCACCCTACTTTGCTTCCATTGTTTGACCATGCTCGGAACAAGCCCTAAAAGGGTCACTTTTGCCCCTGCGACAAATGCGCCAAATTCGGCTTGCATGGGAGAACCGTAATAGAGCGCTATGGTTGCTTTGTTGATCAAAGTGGCAAAGACCAACCAAGGGCCCATCATCCATCCCAAATTGGTCGGCCAACAAACCACATCATTCTTTTGAATGTTGTGGTGGAAATGTCCGTCTGAAGCACATTTTATTGGCGTGGTATGGTTCCAAGGAATGGCCTTTGGGATGCCCGTCGTTCCCGATGAAAAGAGCACCGTAGTGGTCGCTTGAGGGGATTGCTTTACAGAGGTAAATTGGTTGTTATCACTTAAAAAATCGTCCCAAAAGACATCTTGACTTCTCAGTGTTACTGAAGGAGATTCTGTTTGTACAACGACCATTTTGGGAGGGTTCACTGTGCAAATTTTGTGGTACAAATCGTGTGTTGTGCCCTTGCGGTGTATAAAATCTTGGGTGAACAAAAAGGCGGGCTTGGCGATTTCCAATCGCAGGGAAACTTCGTTGGGCGCAAAACTATCTGCAATGGTCGAAACAGCCATCCCTGCTTTAATGCCTGCCAAGTAGAGCACTGTGGCTTCCAATGTCATGGGCATCATCAATGCGATGACATCGCCCTGAATTCCTCCTGCATTTCGCAGACCATTGGCGGCTCGGTTTACGAGATTTTCTAACTGTTGCTGACTGATTTTTTGGACGCTTCCTCCTTCTTTTTGAAAGCAAAGAACCGTCGCATCGGCCTCGTTTTGAAAACAAGAATCAACGATGTTCATCTGGGCGCCAAAAAGCCATTTTGCCTGTTCAACTCCTTCGGAAAGGTCTAAAAGATGTGTGTATTTTTGGGCTTGTACAATCCCTAATCTCTCAAGAGTCGCCGCCCAAAAATTGGTTTTGTGCGTGACCGACCATTTCCAAAAATCGGCATAGGAAGGCAGGCCTACTTGTTGCATCATTTTGTAAATGTTGCTGCCTTCTAGATCGCTTTGAGAGGGGTTCCAAGTTTTGGTCATCATAGTTTGATTCAATAAAACCCAATCCGTACACTGAGACTGTGTTTCTTTTAGAAATCTGTTTCTTCCTCGAGGGTGGGAACGAGCAACACCTCTCCAGCTTCATCCAATTCGGGCAAACTTTCACAGTCTAAGGGAATGCGTATGTCTATGGGCTTCTCAAAATCTTCTGCACTGATTCCCAAATCTGCATCGGCATAACATTTTTTCATAAACAAGGCCCATGTAGGCAATGACATGGTCGCTCCCTGGCCTTGGACAATGTCTTCAAAGTGGGTCGCGCGGTCATCTGCTCCTGTCCATACACCGGTGGCTAAATTGGGAACGACTCCCATAAACCACCCGTCAGACTGGTTTTGAGTGGTTCCTGTTTTTCCAGCAATCGGATTCTCAAATTCGTACGGGTATCCGGTAGAGATGCTGTCGGGATAACTTCCCCACCTACCGCGCAATCGGACTCCAGAACCTCCTGCAGTGACTCCTTTTAACAAGTCCAGGACCACATAGGCAGATTCTTCGCTCATCACTTGTGCGGTTTTTGGTGTAAATTCTTGTAGCAGGCTGCCATTTTTGTCTTCTATGCGCAGCACCATTCTTTGTTCAATGCGCATGCCTTTGTTAGCAAACATGGCATAGGCACCTACCATATCGTACAAGCTGGCATCCAAAGTCCCTAAGGCAATAGATGGGTAGGGAGGAACGTAGGAGGTGATGCCTGCTTTTTTTGCCAATCGAACAACAGTCTTAGGGCCTACCCTGTGAATCAGTCGAGCGGTGATTACGTTGACGGACTTTGCCAAGGCTCTTTTCAATGTCAGTTCTCCTCCATACTTGTCTCCTGAATTTTTTGGGGTCCAATCTTCCTCCATTCCATAGGCTTCTTTGGGGATGGTATAGGGTGTGTTTGGGTATTTCTCGCAAGGAGATATTTGTAATTGATCAATCACTGATGCGTAGACAAAGGGTTTGAAGGTAGACCCTACTTGTCGTTTTCCTTGTTGTACGTGGTCGTATTGAAAGTACCTACTGTTGATGCCTCCGACCCATGCTTTTATATGCCCTGTTTGCGGTTCGATGGACAAAAGACCGCTGTGCAAAAAGTGTTTGTAGTAGCGGATGGAATCGTATGGAGTGAGGACGGTGTCTTTTACTCCTTTTTCCCAGTCAAAGACTTTCATCGCTCTTTTGGTCTGAAAAGCAGTTTTGATTTCCCCAGGAGATTTTTTGGCTTTTTTCATACGTCGGTAGCGGTCTGTATTGCGCATACCTCGGTCCATCATGGCTGTGATGTGTTCTTGTTCAAGGTCGTAAAAAGGAGCAATGGGATTGTTTTTTTGTTCTTTGAAAAACACCCGTTGCAAGTTGGAGACATGTTCGGCAACGGCTTCTTCAGCATAGCGCTGCATGCGGGAATCGATGGTGACGTATATCTTTAGGCCGTCACGATACAAATTGTGGAGGCTGCCATCGGGTTTGGGATTGTCTTTGATCCATTTTTTCATGTAGTCCCGAAGGTGTTCTCTAAAGTAGGTCGCATATCCGTCTCGGTGTCCTTCAGGAGAAAAATTGAGCTCCATGGGAAGTTTTTGTAAGGAGTCTTTTTCGGATTCACTGAGAAATGCACTTCTGTTCATCTGAACAAAGACTTGATTTCTGCGTAGGAAAGATTTTGCTTTGGAAATTTTTCTATTGGGGTTGTACCACCTTGGATTTTTCAACATCGCTACCAACACGGCCGATTCTTCTACTTTTAAGTCTTTGGGCTCTTTGCCAAAATAAATGCGAGCTGCAGAACGGATTCCGATGGCGTTGTACAAAAAGTCAAACTTATTGAAGTACATGCTGATGATCTCCTGCTTGGTGTATTGCCGTTCCAACTGAATGGAGATGATGTATTCTTTGACTTTTTGGAGAATTCTTTTGAACTTGTTTCGGGTTCCGGATTCTTCAGTGAACAACTGCTTTGCCAGTTGTTGGGTAATGGTACTCGCTCCACCTCCTTTCCCCAACTTGACAACAGCTCTAAGGGTTCCGCGAAAATCAATGCCCGAGTGTTCGAAAAAACGTTCGTCTTCCGTCGCAACCAATGCTTGGACCAAATTGCTTGGCAACTCCTCAAAGGTAACAGGGGTTCTGTTTTCAATGGCGTATTTTCCCAAGGTCTTTCCGTCGATGGAAATGATCTCGGTCGCAAAATTGTTTTCGGGATTTTCCAGGTCTTCGAAGGTTGGCAATTTTCCAAAAACTTCTCCCGCAGCAAGTACAAATAACAAGGCGACAAAGCTGAGGGTTGCGAAAACTCCTATCCACAACCTCCTCGAAAATTTCTGAAAGGATTGCTGGGATTTTCGGGTTTGTTTTTTTGTCTTTTTCTTTGCCATGGCAGCATTGTTGTTTTTCTATTGTCTTTTTTTAACCTTCTCCCAGAAGTGGGTTTACTCTTGGCATTCTTCTATTCGAAATCCAACATCCAAGATGCCTTTTAAGAATTCAATCCCTTCTACTTCTTCTCGTTGTCGCATAACTTGCTGCAGGCTTATTTGGTAGTTTCCAGTCATGGGAAAAACAAATCTTTCTTTGTAATACAGTTTGCTCTCTTTGATGTCAGTGTATCCTTGGCCCAACCAATTCCCGAATACATCGGCCATTTTGTACTCCAAGGTATCCCGCAAATGCTGCCCGTTTGGGTAGTGCATCTCGGCAATTAAAAAAAGGTTGTTGTAGCGATAATCGCTGTTGTTGCGAATGGTGAGGAAAAGGTTGTTTTTGGAAAGGGTGTCTTGGATGTCTAGGTCAAAAGAAACCGTACTGTTTTTTTTCCAGCCCTCAGGAGCTATTGCTTTGTACTGGTCGTATTTCCGATGGGGGTCGCAAGAAAAAAGCACGGTGATTGCCAGCCATAGCAGTCCTATTTTAAGCGTCTTTGCTCGCATTGGTATCGGGTTTGTTGGGGTTGTTTCGATTGGGATTTCTACGACGGTTGTTGCGTCTTGGCTTGGATCCTTGCCCTGCTGCTTTGACAGCTTGGGAAGCTGAATTCTGAGAATCCCCTTGCGCATTGGGTGCTTTTTTGGGCTTGTTTTTCGGTCTGCGTCTTTTGTTTTGAGCAGGTCGATTGCCTTGGGTGTTTTTTGTATTTGGATCGTTGTTTTTCGGTTGATTTCCTTTCCCTTGAGCTGGTTTCTTTTTGCGATTCCGTCTTCTTTTGTTGGTTTTGGGCTTGTCAAAACGTGTCAGACTGTCTTGACCGACAACGTTTTCAAAGTCAATTTTCACAGCAACCGTCGTTTCCGATTCCAATTCTTCCAAACTCGGCGCTTTTTCACCTCTTTTGTTCATCGCAATGACTTCTTGAACCTGCTCCAAGGTCAATTGGAACCATTTGAAACCTTCTTCTTTGGAGTTGTACCAAAGAAGTCCTTTGAAAATATCCATTTTCACAAAGGAAGCCAAGCCTTTTTCTGTTTCCAACTTGATGTCTTGTTTTGGAAACCCTTTTAAGGCGTCCAAATAACTGTCGAGCTCAAAGTTCAAACAGCATTTCAATTTTCCACATTGACCTGCCAGTTTTTGGGGATTTAAGGAGAGTTGTTGGTAACGTGCAGAAGCGGTATTGACTTTTCTAAAATCAGTAAGCCACGTGGAACAACACAATTCGCGTCCACAGGAACCGACACCTCCCAAACGAGCAGCTTCTTGTCTGAGGCCTACTTGTTTCATCTCGATGCGAATGCTGAACGCACTTGCAAAATCTTTGATCAACTGTCGAAAATCTATGCGTTCTTCGGCGGTGTAATAAAAAGTTGCTTTGTTGCCATCTCCTTGGTATTCGACATCTGACAATTTCATCTTCAAGCCCAATCTTCCCAATATTTCTCGACCTCTTCGTTGGGTTTCCTCTTCTTTGTCTCTGGATTTTTGCCAAATCTCAATGTCTCTTACGGAGGCTTTGCGGTAGATTTTTTTGATTTCTTCGCTGTCTTCAGAAATTTTCTTTTTCTTCATCTGCACGCGGATGAGTTCTCCGGTAAGGGAGATTGTTCCGACGTCGTGCCCAGGCGCTCCTTCTACCGCGACAATTTCACCAATGGTCAACTGGAGGTTGTCTGAATTTCTAAAAAAATGTTTTCTTCCGTTTTTAAAACGAACTTCTACGATGTTCAACGGTTTTTGTCCCGAGGGCAAGGTCATGTTGGAGAGCCAGTCAAACACGGTGAGTTTGTCACAGCTCCCGGTGGCACAATTGCCATTGCTTTTGCATCCATTGGGGACGCCTGATGTTTTTGTAGCGCAAGAAGTGCAGCCCATAATTGTCATCTATTTTGAATGCTGTCTGTAACAGCATGTATCGTTATCATTGGCACAAATCGCTTTGCAAAAAACGGATGGAAGGTTTGTTTTTTTGGCGGGTTTGTGCATTTATTTGCTTCGTAAAGATAGCATAAAAATAAAAACAAAAAAGTGTGTTTTGAAGGGGCTTAAAAGCATGCTTCCTTTTTTCTAAAACCAGGCCTTTTTTTCTTTTGAGTGAAAATCGGGAACAGGTGTTCAGTTGTGTTTTTTATTTTTTGTACGTCAAGGCATCCGAACGTCCTTTTTTAAAAATCTTGTTGCTGTTGCCTTTTCCCTTGCGCAGTTCTTTTTGTGTTTCAAAGGGCAAGGCTGCCACTTCTTTACAAGGTTCCGAACAACAGCCGTCCATTTTTTCTGCACAGGAAGGACATTGAATAAAGAGCAGGTGACAAGCTTCGTTTTGACAGTTGACATGGCTGTCACAAGGGGTGCCACATTGGTGGCAATTGGAAACAACGTCGTCCGAAATGCGTTCCGAACGGCGGTGGTCAAAGACGAAATTTTTTCCTAAAAATTTATTTTCCAACTGGTCTTCTTTGACTTGTCGGGTGTATTCGATGATGCCTCCTTCCAATTGAAATACGTTTTGAAAGCCTTTGTGTTTGTAGTAGGCGCTCGCTTTTTCACAACGAATGCCTCCGGTGCAATACATCAATAAATTTTTGTCTTCTTTGTGGTCTTTGAGGTCTTCTTCAATCAGGTCCAAAGAGTCTCGAAAGGTGTCGACATCTGGCCTAATGGCCCCGTCAAAATGGCCAATCTCACTTTCGTAGTGGTTGCGCATGTCCACACAAATGGTGTTTGGGTCACTCAACATGCTGTTGAATTCGGATGCGTTCAAATGCACGCCTTTGTCTGTGACATCAAAAGAAGTGTCGTTCAGTCCGTCAGCGACAATTTTAGTGCGAATTTTTACCTTTAACTTTAAAAAAGATTTGTTGTCTTGTTCCACAGCTACATTTAGCCGAATGTCTTTGAGAAAAGAAATGGCATCCAATTGGGCTTTTAAGGCTTCCATGTTTTCGGCAGGGACGGAAAGCTGTGCGTTGATTCCTTCAAAGGAGACGTAGATCCTTCCTAAAACTTCCAAGCGGTCCCATTCGAGAAAGAGACGGTCTCTTAAGGTTTGTGGGTTTTCTATCTGATGGTATTGATAGAATGAAATGGTCAAGCGGTCTTTGCCGGCTTTGTCGATCAATTGCGCACGTTCCTCAGCGCTTAACGTATTGTACAGTTGCATGCTATACCTATTTGAGTCAAACTTATTTTTTACAAAACTACAAAAATCTACAGCCTTTTGGTGGGTTTCTGTGTTCAAAATTTTGAAAAGTAGGCTTGGTGTTTTCAGCCAGTCTCGCAAGGGGCTTGTAAAAAATAAGTGCTCTTTTGTGAAATTTGATAAAAATTAAACAAATGCGTTTATTTTTGCACATCTAAAGTGGGTATGCACTAGAAATTTGCAATCTTTGCAGCCGCAAACAATTTAAAAAGTAAAAAAATGAAAATAGCTGTCGTGGGTGCTACTGGAATGGTAGGAACCGTTATGTTAAAAGTCTTGGAAGAGAGAAATTTTCCAGTAACCGATTTGATTCCTGTTGCCTCAGCAAGGTCTGCGGGTAAAAAATTGGCTTTTAAAGGAAAGGATTACACCGTGGTTACATTGGAAACTGCTGTTGGCATGCAGGCTGACATTGCATTGTTTTCTGCAGGTGGAGAGACGTCTATGGAATGGGCTCCAAAATTTGCTGCTGCAGGTACTACTGTTGTAGACAATTCGTCTGCTTGGAGAATGGATCCTAGCAAAAAATTGGTGGTTCCCGAGATCAACGGAGATGTTTTGACCAAAGAAGATAAAATCATTGCAAACCCAAACTGTTCGACCATTCAGTTGGTCATGGCTTTGGCACCTTTGCACGCAAAATACCAAATGAAACGCTTGATCATTTCTACCTACCAATCGGTTTCCGGTACGGGGGTTGCCGCCGTGCAGCAATTGGAAAATGAGACCAAAGGGGTTGAAGGGGAAATGGCCTACCACTACCCAATCAATAGAAATGCCATTCCACATTGCGATGTCTTTATGGAAAACGGCTATACCAAAGAGGAAATGAAATTGGTCAAAGAGCCGAAAAAAATATTGCGTGACGATTCTTTTGCCGTGACAGCTACCGCGGTTCGAATTCCTACTGCCGGTGGGCACTCGGAATCTGTGAACGTGGAGTTTGCAAACGATTTTGACTTGGCGGAAGTGCGTCAATTGTTACATGATTTTCCAGGGGTGGTGGTGCAAGACAACCTCGATACAAACACCTATCCCATGCCTGCTTATGCACATGAGAAAGACGAGGTTTTTGTTGGACGTATCCGTAGAGATGAGTCGCTGCCAAATACTTTGAACATGTGGATTGTTGCAGACAACTTAAGAAAAGGAGCGGCTACAAATACCGTTCAAATTGCAGAATACCTAGTTGCCAACGAATTGGTCTAATCTAGTTTTCAATAAAAAAAAGCCGTTTCCTACCATTGGAAACGGCTTTTTTTCTGCTTTGAAAACAAAAGATTAGCAAACTACAAGCAATAAAAAACCTTCTTTTTAAGTCGGTTCTTGTACTCAACAATCTCAAATTAGCGATCTATTTCTTTGAGGATTTAGAAAATTGGGTGTCTTTACAGGCCCCTTAAAAGACTTCATATATAGATTGCTAAAGGGTTTTGATATTTTTACTTCAAAATATACTTTAGACAAGTTGAATTAGCACAACAAACACAGTTGTGTAAAAAAATATCCTCAAAAATAAATTATTATTTTTGAGGATCATTTGTACCTTGGGTGGGAATCGAACCCACACTCCCGAAAGAACTGGATTTTGAATCCAGCNNTCTACCAATTCCGCCACCAAGGCTTTTCGCAATTGGACTGCAAATTTATAAAAATAATTGAATTCCAAACACATTTGTTGCAAAAGTATTGGTGCCCCCTTAAAATTATTTCTATTTTTGCAATCCAATCCAAAATCAACCTCTTTAAAACGTCTTTTAGCACCATGACTACCAACCCATTAGAGCCCAAAGTATTTGCTTGTTCCCAAAGTATCGAATTGGCAGAAAATATCGCAAAACATTACGGAACGGAACTTGGAAAAATCAACATCTCTCGATTTAGTGATGGAGAATTTCAGCCCGCTTTCAAAGAATCGGTACGTGGACGTCGTGTCTTTATCGTAGGATCTACCTTTCCAAATTCAGACAACCTGATGGAAATGCTCTTGATTTTGGACGCTGCCAAAAGAGCTTCTGCGCGTCACATCACCGCTGTAATGCCTTATTTTGGCTGGGCACGTCAAGATCGAAAAGACCAACCTCGTGTGGCTATTGGAGCCAAATTGGTCGCCAACTTGTTGCAAACAGCCGGCGCTACCCGAATCATGACCATGGACTTGCATGCAGACCAAATCCAAGGATTTTTTGAAAAACCGGTGGACCACTTGTTTGGTTCAACTATTTTCTTGCCCTATATCAACAATTTGAAATTGGACAACATCACCATGGCTTCGCCAGATATGGGCGGTTCCAAAAGGGCTTATGCCTACTCCAAATACCTGCAAAGTGAAGTCGTCATTTGCTACAAACAACGTTTGAAAGCCAATGTCATAGACACCATGGAATTGATTGGAGATGTGGAAGGAAAACACGTCATCCTTGTAGATGACATGATTGACACAGGAGGAACACTCGTGAAAGCGGCCGACTTGATGGTTGACAAAGGAGCCTTGAGCGTCCGTGCCATCATCACCCACCCACTCCTTTCTGGGAACGCCTACGAAAAAATTGAAAACTCAAAACTCTTGGAATTGATCGTTTCCGATTCTATTCCCTTGAAAAAAGAGAGTTCTAAAATAAAAGTCGTAACTTGCGCGCCTTTGTTCGCGGACATCATGCACAAAGTGCAAGACAACAAATCCATAAGCGACAATTTTTTACTGTAAATAATTAACAACAACTATATATAATGAAATCTATTACAATCAAAGGATCGAAAAGAGAAAGCGTAGGAAAAGTTGCTACTAAGGCACTGCGTAATGCTGACAAGGTACCTTGCGTTTTATACGGAGGAGAAAACGTACTACACTTTTCAGCAGATGAAAAAGCTTTTAAAAATTTAGTGTACACTCCCAACGTATATACTGCAACGATTGAACTGGACGGAGAGAAATCGACTTGTATCTTACAAGACATTCAATTTCACCCTGTAACTGACAAAATCTTACACGTTGATTTTTACCAATTGTTTGACGACAAAGAGGTGACCATGGAAATTCCGGTAACCTTGTTAGGAAATGCTCCTGGAGTTGTCACCGGAGGGTCTTTGCGCTTCCCAAAACGAAAGCTAAAGGTAAAGGCCCTGCTTTCAAATCTGCCTGACACCATCAATGCGGATATTTCCAAATTGGAAATCGGTGACAAGCTTTTTGTCCGTGAATTGAAGGTTGAAAACTGTGCCATTTTGCACCCAGAAAATACGGTTGTCGCTCAGGTGAGAATGTCACGTGCTGCGGTCGCTCCATCTGAAACTGAAGAAGGAGAAGGAGAAGAAACTACAGAAGAAACAACGGAAGCAGAAGCATAAACGCAACTGCTCATTGAACCCGAAGGTCCCTTTTGAAAATTCAAAAGGGACCTTTTTTTATTTTCGTATTTTTGAACCGTTTATTGTCCACAAAAGATCATCCATGAAAAAATACCTGATTGTCGGCCTGGGAAATATCGGAGCCGACTACGAACACACTCGACACAACATCGGTTTTAAAATACTCGAAGAATTGGCCCTCCTTGAAAAGGTCTCTTTTGAAACTGGAAAATTGGGCGAAATCGCTAGCTTTCGACACAAAGGACGTACATTTCTCCTTTTGAAACCTTCCACCTATATGAACCTCAGTGGAAAAGCCGTAAAATACTGGATGGACAAAGAAAAAATACCCCTCGAAAACCTGTTGGTTGTTTCGGATGATTTGAACCTGGAATTTGGCAACTTTCGATTGAAAGCAAAAGGCAGTGCCGGAGGACACAACGGTCTGAAAGACATCCATGAAAAATTGAACAGTCAAAATTACGCGCGATTCCGATTTGGTGTCGGCGCTGATTTTTCCAAAGGGAAACAAGTCAATTATGTTTTGGGCGAATGGACTCGTGAAGAAAAAAGGTACTTGCCAGAACTCCTTCTCAAAGGGGCAAAGCTCGTCAAATCTTTTGGAACCGCAGGAATTGGAAATACCATGAACCAGTACAATGGTCCCTTAGAGCCCTAGATCAACGTAGTTAAAAGCAGCCTGTTTTTTCGTAACACTAAGAATTCTCACTGGCAAACCATTCTGCATAGGAGGATCCTGTCTCTTGTAGCCTGAGGGAATGCAAGCTAATTGTCTTGGGGATTTTTGCATTTATTTTTTCGGCAAAGTCCACCAGCATCATCTCAGTCGTGGGTTGGTAATCAACTAAAATCACATTGTGGCCGCGAATTTGCAATTCATGTGCCAATTCCACATGTGGCGTGTTTTTGTTGAACACCGTGGCGTGGTCAAACTTCTCTACAATCTCTTCTTGGACAATCACTTTCAAATCTTTGAAATCAATCACCATCCCGTATTTTACATCCTGAGCGTCTTCAATGGGAGTTCCGATGACTGTGACTGATAATTTGTAACTATGGCCGTGTACATTTCTGCACTTTCCATCATAACCATACAAGGCATGCCCTGTTTCAAAATCAAACTGTTTGGTGATTCTAATTTTATTCATACGGCAAAGATAACTGATTTTTGTGGAGCTTGAAAAAAGAATGTACATCCTCTTTCATAAAAACAATGCTCAAATTTGGAAAAGTATTGGGCCGTAGTGAGTTATTTTTTAAACTGAGCCAAGGCGGATTTTGCCTGCTCAGAAAGCACTAGTTTTCCACTGATTTCAGCGCGCTCTGTCAGTAGGCTAGGCCATGAGTCTGTCCCTTTCCAAAATATTTTTTTAAGCGCTGCCATCGCGTCTGCGGACGACTGAGAGAGTTCTTCTGCTAGTAAATCGACTGCTTGCTCTAAGGCTTCCTGAGTTGGAAACACCTTTGCGTACAAGCCTTTGTCTTCGGCCCATTCCGCAGCATGCCAATGCGAAGCCTCGAGTGTCAACTTGCAAAACGCAGCCGTTCCTATTTTGCGCTGTACAGCCGGTTCGATCACAAAAGGGCCAATTCCTAGTGTCAATTCAGACAATTTAATTGCCGCAGCATCGGTGGCATAACAAACATCACAGGCCGCTGCCAATCCCACACCACCTCCAACGGTTTTGCCTTGCACACTGCCTATGATTATTTTTGTACAAGAGCGCATGGCATTCAAAACATGAGCAAAGCCTCTAAAAAAACGAATCCCGTCTGCTTCGTTCGAAACTTCAAGCAACTCGTCAAAAGAAGCGCCCGCACAAAAAGTACGATCTCCCTCACTTTTCAAAACAATCACCTGAACGTCGGCACGCAAAGAAAGCTGCTCAAATTCGTTGGCAAGTTGCAGCAACAAATGGCTCGGAAGTGAATTTCCAGCAGGATGCGAAAAGGTTACCTTTGCAATTTTTTGGTGTACTGTCGTTTGAAGAGTTCCTTTGTTCATAGGCTCAAAGTTACGTGATTTAAACCAATTTCAACAAGTCTTTTTGATTTGTGTCAGGATGCTTGCCGGTACTGTTTGCGAAATTTCCAATAGAGAATCCCCGAGCGAGCCGCCATCCAAACGGTAAATGCCATCCAAATACCGCGCAGTTGAAAGCCAAAATAATCGCAGAGCAATAGGGTCGGAACAAAACCCGCAAAAGTAGCCAGTAACAAGGTGTTTCGAAGCGCAACGCCCGCAGCCAATCCTTTAAAAATTCCGTCGTACACAAAGGCAATCGCATTCAAAGGTTGGGCCACCAAAACCATCCAAAAAACCCCATAAAAAACATCCAAAACAAAGGAATCACTCGTAAACAATCCTCCAATTTGTCTGTAAAACACAAAACAAATTCCCATCAAAATCACCGCAACAGATATGCCGTACTTGCTAAGATCTCTTACCAAAACGACAAGAGCATTGTATTGACCTGCCCCTTTTTGCTTCCCAGAAATGATGCTGCCAACACTCGCATAGCCATCGATAAAAAAAGCAAAAAACAACCAAATCTGAAAACAAATCGTTTGTGCTGCAATCATTTCTTTTCCATAGAAAGTCGCGTATGAATTGGCCAAATACAAGGTCACATGAAGCGCTGTGGCGCGGACAAACAAATTGACACTCAAAGCGACTAGTCTTTTGAGTTCTGGATT
>DLQL01000010.1 GCA_002477565.1 Flavobacteriaceae bacterium UBA7433 | reverse complement strand
GAGAATTCAATTTGAAGCAATGGCTATTACATTGGGTTTAGCAGTAATAGTTGGTATTACATATGAAGTCTCTTTTGATTTTGGAATTATTGGGATGGAACCTGAGTTCGAATATCTACTTATGTTTATTTCACTTTCATACATTATTGCCAATATCGTTAATTCAAGAAGATTTCGATGAAAAATAAACTAAGGGAATTAAGAAAAAATCAAAAATTGACACAGGAAGAATTAGCCAACTTAATTGGTGTTTCACGTCAAGCGATAAACGCGATTGAAAAGGAAAAATTTGATCCAAGTTTACCCACAGCATTTAAGATGTCAAAGCTGTTTAAGATTTCTATAGAGGAACTATTCTTTTTTGAGCGATCTAAATAATTAATTGAATTGATTTATTAACTTCCAAGAAGTCTACTGGGGTAAAACTAATGTTCGATATTTCGAATGAATTGTCTATAAAGAAAACCCAAAAGCGTTGTACGCTTTTTGTTTTCTTTGGGCTGTTTCTTCTTTTGGCCCATTTGGAAACAACGAGGAGAAATGAATCCAGTTCCCGCTACTACAGAGCAATTAGAAATGGTTGCTCTTTTTTATAGTGAATTTTTGAAGTTTACCGAACTAAAAACTTCTTGCTACACTTGATTTTATCGCCGTTCAACTTCAATATAGATATCCCTTTGATAAGTTTGTTTTTCGTATTGAGAACAATCTCTTTTTGATTGCCTACAACTTCATTTAAAATCAATCTCCCTCGAATGTCATAAATTTTAACATTCGTGAAGTAAAAATGTGCTGCATTATCGACTTTAATAACAAGTTGTTTTCCTTTATTTGTAGAAAACACGGTGATACTAACTTGCTCGTTGAAAAAAGGGTTGTTGCTCATTGAAGCGCCTTTCTCTTCCATTCCAACATCCACATTGTTGTTTGTCACAGAGTTCCCAAATATGTCTTGTCTCGGGACCACACCTCCATATCCATCCTCAGCGGTATGTTGGTAACTACTCCCTGCATCTACCCCCGGGGATGTTGCAGCCAGTCTAAAACTCTCTACCCCCCCTGTCGATGTGGGTGATGTCTGATAAACCGGAGCTGCGTTCCATAAATTATTATCTGCACTTACTTGCCCATGTGCCATTACCCCTGAAAACTGATTGCTGTATATAGAATTCCCTGAACTGCTCCCTAAGTTGATACTCCCAGTTGCTTGACTACAATTAAACACGTTGTTGTAATATTCTGCATCGCGTGAGTATCCTTCCCAGCTAACGTGTTGAATGAGCTCTATCGATTCTCCTAGGCCCGAATAAATATGGTTGTTGTAAACTTTTAACTCCGTGACATTGCCTGAAGTTTTAATCCCGTGGTCACCGTTGTCAGCTAGAAGATTGTAACGTATGATGGTTTTGTAGTTAAACGCGGTATCCCATCTTGCTGGACCTCCAGTAATCAACACCCCACCTTCGCCATTGTTGTGGCAATAATTATACTGAAATGTTGTCCAGCGTGTTTTAAAGTCACTGTCCAATCCTCCAGAATCCAAATCTCCTGGATTGGTGATGGTATTGCTCACTTCATTGTATTGGAACAAGGCATAGTCCGTGTTGAAACAAAACGCCGCATTCCCCGTGGTCAACTCACCGCAATAGTCCAGCTTGTTGTATTCTAATAAAGGGGCATGTGCTTCCCTTATAATAATTCCATTTCCAGCGATGTGCTCCAATCTATTGTTTCTGTATACTACATTTTTGCTTCCAACCCATGAGGTGCTTGCAAAACTACCTCCATTTCTTGGCCACTCACGGTCATCCCAGGATGATTTATTTGAAATCCCTGTCTGAGACACGTGATGAATATGACAGTTTTCTATCAGTAAATCATCAAAATAGGTCTCCACCAAATCACCTAATATTTTAATGACAATGCCTCCACTCATTTTATCCTCTTGAAAATCCCCATCTGAAAGACCTCCATGACGACCATTGACATCCGCTATCTCCAAATCTTTTAGGTGAATGTGGTTTACAGCACCTAAATCCTCTGCCTCTATGTAGATTCCCTTCCGATCCTTTTGGGGAGTGGCCCCCTGATTGGTGATTTTCAATCCTTCGACCTCTATATATTGCTGATTTTTTATTAAAAAAGCACAGTCCGTTCCTCCAGAAGCAATCACTGGCCTAGGTCCGCTACCATAGGGTTTGATCAGTATCGGATCGCCTGACGAACCACTGCCATTAAACGAAAAAACCTCATTCCACTCACTCCCACGCTTCAAATAAACGATGTTGCCCGCATCAAGAACCACGGACTTTAAATTGAGCAATGTACGCCAAGGTGCATCCGCAGAATTGCCCTCGTTTGTATCATCACCTCCTACCGAATCTATGTAATATTGAGAATATGTGTTTGCGTTTCGAAGTACAACGTCAGCCCAGCTAGTCCCCATTATCAGTCCGTCTACAATGGCAGCTACTTTACTTTGACGCAAGTGAACTGTCTTTATTTTTGGTGTATCGCTCCCATCATTGGCCGTCAAATTAGCCGTTATAGGCTCTGACATAGGAACTCCATCTGTAGCTGCATCAAAAATGAACAAGCTCGCTACGTCATCAGAATCTCCCCCTGTTAAAAACTCATATTTGACAACAAACAGATATGTTTTGTCGTAATCATACAAAGCTGTTGTCCAATTTATACTTGTGCTATACCCCTTTGTCAGACCAAACATGACTTTCCCAGCTCCATCATCCTTGGCCATCACTCTCCCTCTCAATTTATTTCGGTCAGGATTGCTCATCGCTATAAAGAAATTATTGAACATATTTGAACCTCCTATTGTCGACTGAATCTTTGCGATAAAGGAAAGATAAACGGTCCCTGATGATACCGATTGAGAAAACATTTCTCTCCACGCAATTCGTTCTGGACCATAGGTTGAGGAATCGCCATCACCGTCTTCTGAAATCTCAATATGAGCTGCGTTTCCAACCCCAGAAACGGCAAGACCTGAATATTCCAATCCAGAATTGCTAACATAAACAGCGGGTGCATCGCCCTTTGTGCCATACCCATTGGCGGTCAATAAGGTACCCGACGTGTATTCGAAATTTTCAACGGTTTGCCCAATGACTAGCGTGGAAAATAACCCCACAATTAGAAAAGACATCTCTTTTATCTTCTGAAAAATTTGTTTCATTGAGTTTAAATTTGCTAAAAAACAAGCATGAGTTGGCTAAAAAAAAAAAAAAAAACGAAAGGCTTTGATTGCACTGAAGCTTTGGCTATTCAGAACAGTAAGTTTGTTAAAATCAGAAAACTTGTCAAAACCAACAGCTAACTGTTTGACTAATTTTTTAAAAAAGGTTCTTTTTGATTTATCGGATGAACCTCATTCGACAACACACCCTTTTAACATGACATTCATCAATTTTCCTTCACACAACCCTTTTACTGAAATTTTTTGACCCTTTGATAACTTTGAGGCTGTAGCAAGATGGCTTTCGGCAAAAAAGCATTGAATGTCTCCGAAATATTGGTCCCCTTTCAGGGTCACATAAATATTATCCATTATGTCTCTATCAATATCGTTGATTACACCCGTAACTTGAAGTACTTTTCCTTTGTATTTCTCGTCAGCAGCGACACCATTGGCCTCATAATCGGCATATAGCTTTCTTGCAGATATTGTCATTTCCGGTTCCTGTGTTGAAATTTCAATTTCTGTAACTGATTCATCTATACTACCGAAGGCAATGAATAAAAATCCTGCTAAGGCCATTGCTGATACTAAGTGCTTCATTCTTTTTTTCATGTTGTTTGAGGTTTGATTGTTTTTAAATTCGTGAAAAGTAAAATTGGGAGAACTGTTCCCGCCAAGTAAAATAGCAAATCGAATACATCAAAAGTTCCTGGAACGATCCCGAACCATTGTCCGATTTCAGAAACGATTGCAATTGCCGGCACTGATAGCAACCAATGAACATTGTGCTTTGAAATTTTATTATTCCAAACCACCAATAAAATTGAGAGATATGAGAACAGCCAAAGACCGTCGGGCACTGAATACAAAAACCAATTTGGCAAGAAATCAGCCATCGGAAGTGTAAACCTCCTAAGTCTTGACACAAGCTCTGAAAGAGCAACACGATCAAACCAATCGAACATTTTCAAAGTGTCTTGCCGAAATGATATGTACACAAGACCTCCCATGGATAACGTAAGAAAATGTCCTATGATAATCTGTCTTTTCATTTTTTTAATTGCCGCTAACGTTCTGAAAAAATTTGTCGTGGATTCTCACACGAATACTTATTTTAATAACGCAAGATACCTAAAAAAACAAAAACGGTTTGGGCAATTCCCCAAACCGCTATTTCGCATACAGATTGTGTGCTTTGGCAATTGGTAATCGTTAATTTTTTTTCATGTCCAAAGTTAAATTTCTTTGATAACCCTCAATGTTTTATGACGAAAGTGAAAAAAAGTATTGGACATTTTCTAATGTGTAATTTTGTTGGAAAAAACCAAGCAGTTTTAAAAACAATGACAAACAAAAAGACTTAAAAAGCACGTACCGCACGAACACCGTATCTAGAGTCTTTATCATTCTGACCCGGATTACCGCTTGAAAAATGATGTGACCAAGCGCTGTTGCGATCCTTCTCGTTGGAACTCCAATAAAAATAAGTAATGAATTCGTCCCCTCCGTTGGCAATTGCAGAACTGTTGATACTGTTTTTGTTTTGATAGATTTCATTGAGAGCATCTTTACTTGGCAAAAACCAATCTGTATAGTCCTGCCCTTCAACCGTCACGCTATAGGCATCACACAGACGCGCAGCAATGCCTGCTGAAGCACATGCATTCAAAAGTGCTGTCGTACTTTGAGCACCAGTCCCAATTCTCGTTTCGCTCAGACCGCCAACTTCCGTACCAAAACAACCAAATTCAACCACGCCTTGATTTTTGATAGCCACCAACAATCCTTGGTCTGGACTGCCGTCACCATTCAAATCGGTATTTTGATCGGGAGCCATGTAAAAAATCACACCGCCTTGGGTGTAATCACCGACACCTAATGAAGTGATAAAAGTCCTCTCTTCCCCATAAGTGGTTCCCACTTGGGTGGTCGCATAACTTCGTATGTAATACGTCATTCCTAAGGTCAATCCTGTCAAATCACTGGAAAAACTACCCGCACCCGAACCGTCTTCTGTTTTGTCGTCTGCTTGGGTAGGGTTGGGGTTTGTGCTCCAACAAAGGCCGCGAACTGTGATGGGCGCTCCGCCGTCATCTGAAATAGTTCCCCCACTTTTGGCAGTTGTTGCTGTGATGGCTGAAACTGATGTCGTTGTCAAACTCACCACAGCATCCCGAGTAGTGAATGTCTGTTCTTCCCCATAGGTGGTTTCTAATTCACTAGTTGCATAACTGCGTGTGTAGTAAATTGTGGCTGCTGACAGCCCAGTTACATCGCTTGCAATCAACCCCAAACCGACACCTTCTTCCGTTTTGCTGCCTGCTATGGTCGGGGCAGGACTCGTGCTCCAACAAACACCACGTCCCGTAATTTCAACACTGCCATCGCCAGGCACCCCAGAGGTAATAACAACCGAAAAAGCAGTGATGTCGGCAACCGATACCGCATCTGAAAAAACAACTTCAACAGCTGTTTGAAAATGCATCTCATTTCCATAATACGTCCCTACCTGGTTTGTCAAATAGGTTCGGCAATGATAGGTTTGGTTTGGAGACAAACCGCTAATTTTTGTTGAAATGGCTTCGCCATCCACCTCTACGAATTGATCATTTACATTTGGCTGTGCATTCGTTCCATAGACAAATCCTTGAGAGATTGTCAAAGGACTGCAGGTGGGCGCTTCAATGCTGCCTAAAAAGGTCGCTGAAGTAGCTGTCAGATTTGAGGGCGCATCGGTGGTAAGCGATGGGGTCAAAGTGCATAATTCTTCCGTATCAGAACAAGAAAACACCGAAATAAACAGGGATAGTAAAACTATTTTTCTCATAGTACAAAGGGTTTCGTAAAAGGGTTCGTTCCTAGAAGTTACGCAAAAAAGCTGAAAGATGAAAGAATTTCTTGCAGGGCTGCTACCATGTCTTTCTTCACATCCTTAGGCTGTCATTTGACACACATCTCTAATAGCTCTTGTCAAATGGTTGATTTTGTGTTGCGCTTGCATTCTGGTTTTTTTTATTGCAAAGCAATGAAGTGAATCTAAAGAGCAAAACGTGGGTCTTTTTGAGAAGAATGTCTAAAAAAAATCTCATTTGTTTTTTTGGAAATGTGCCCTTTTCAACAGCCATAAAAAACGGGTACCCAAATATTCGGACATTTGTCTTACTTTTATGGCACGTAAAAAAAATGAACGGTTCACAAAGGCACTGCATCACCTATGAACAAAAAACTGCTGCCAATCCTATGAGTTTCTTTTCCATTGTCATACCGCTTTACAACAAAGAGGCATACATCTTACAAACCCTCCAAAGTGTTTGCAAGCAAAGCTTTTCGGATTTTGAAATCCTTCTGATCAATGACGGTTCTACTGACCGATCATTAGAGGAGGCTGCAAAAGTAAAAGACATCCGACTAAAAATAATCACCCAAAAAAACCAAGGAGTGTCTCATGCGCGCAATTTTGGCATGCAACAAGCCAAAGGAAACTTCATCGCATTGCTTGATGCAGACGATCTGTGGGCGCCCAATTACTTGGAGAAAATACACGCTCTTACAAAAGAATTCCCAAAAGAAGCTGTTTTTTCAAGTGCGGTTCACATTTCAAAGAAGGGACTGACTAAAAAAGCAGCCTATTCCATTCCTGATAAACCTGTCCAAAAGTTAAATTATTTCAGGGGGAGCTTGAAAAGTTCCATACTACATCCTTCTTCCGTTGTATTGCACAGAGATGTTTTTACAAAACTCGGTGGATTTGACACCCGCTATAGCAATTACGAAGACATCGACTATTGGTTTCGAATCGGTCTGCACTACGAAGTGGTATTTGCTTCGACACCTTATGCAACGATTCAAAAAATTGAGAACAGCCTTTCCTCGCAAAAATTCAATTGGAAGACACATTGCTTTCTGGAATCTTACGACACCGTAAAAAGTGAAGTGCCCGAGTTCGGCAAAGTGCTGGATCTCAACCGGCTTTCTTTGGCGCTCTTGTGCAAACAAAACGGTTGTGAGAAGCAATTCCAACTTTTAAAAGGAAAAATACACTCGAAAAACCTCAACTTACCGCAGCGGCTGCTACTTCGCCTTCCCAAAGTAGTCTTGTCAACACTTCGAAAATTAAAAGCTTTTTTTGAAAAAAAAGGGGTTTCGGTTGTGGTCTTTAAATAGCTTGAAGAAGCGACTGCCATTCTTTAAAAATAGCTTCGGTTGTCAAATGCTGGACACTCTGTTTTGCATTGGATTTGCATGTGGCATACAAACTTTTGTCCGACTCCATGCTGTTGAGTGCTTTGGTGAAATCTAAAATCGTTGCTGGCGTCAACAATCCGTTGTATCCGTTTTGAACAATCTCGCTTGGCCCTGACTGACAGTCCACAGAAACGACAGGAGTCCCACATGCCAACGCCTCAATCAAAGACATCGGAAATCCTTCGTAATTGCTTGTCAAGACAACGAACTTTGCTTGCTCCACAATGGGGTATGGGTTCGGGGAATAGGGCAAAAACGCAACCTGATCTTGAAGCCCAAGCCGCAACACAAGCGTTTTGAGCAGTGGCAAATCAGGGCCTTCTCCTAACAGGAATAATTTGACACCTCTCGATGGCAAGATGGAACCTTTATAAGAGTGCAACAAAAAACTAAGGTTTTTGGATGCCTCGTCAAATCGTCCAAAAAACAGTAGGTATTTTTGTGCAGGGCTTTGCCCTTTCAAGTTGAATTCAATCCAATCGACATCAATCGGATTGTAGATCGTCATTGCATTTGAAAAGCCGTATTTCTCAACGATGTCCTTTTGAATTGCCTTGGAAACACAAACCAGCTTTTCAACATCCTTGTAAAGGTATTTGGACAGCATTTCCGACTTTGGAAAAGATTGTGCGCTGTTGTGGCTGTGAACCACAAAAATTGTTTTGGTCCTATAAATGATATTTTTCAACAGAAACTCACGCATCCCACTCACTCGTGTGCGGTGATCAATGATCACGTCTATTTTATGCGCTTTTAGAAACCTCTTCAAAACAAAAAGAAGTGTCAATCTTCGAAAAAAATAGTTTTTTTGTGCTTGCAGTGCTCCTAAATTTAGTAATTTTCCACTGTAAGGATATTCGACTTTGTCAAGGACTGACACCACAAAAACACTGTATCCATTGTCTTGCAGTATTTTGGACTGAAGCGCAGCCATCTTTTCGGCTCCTCCGCCACCCAAAGAGGATGCAATGATGCAGATGTTTTTATTTCTCAAGGTCATGAATGGTTTTTGACAAATATAAAAATTCTAAAACAGGCATGCGAATATCACTAAAAATATTAAAACAAATCACAGTAGACAATAATAAGCTCAAACAGCCGTTTAAAAAACATCCCCGAAAACCTGTAATTTGACGAATCACAAAACCCTGCATATTGTTTCCTTTGACGTTCCCTACCCCCCCAATTACGGCGGTGTCATCGACGTATACTACAAACTCAAAAATTTAGCAGAACTTGGTGTACACATTTACCTACACACCTATGAATACGGGAGAGGTGAGCAAAAAGAACTGGAAATTTACTGCAAAAAAGTTTTCTATTACCCGAGAAGCAATGCAGTGAAAAACTTCCTTTCCAGAATCCCCTTTATTGTAAAAACACGAAGCAGTGAAACACTCCTAAAAAACCTTTCAAAAGACATGCACCCCATTCTTTTTGAAGGCTTGCACACGACCTACCCACTTATAAAGGGTTGTTTTGACAATCGAAAAATTCTCGTTCGAACACACAATATCGAACACGAATATTACAAAGGGCTGCAAAAAAGCGAGTCGAGTAAACGCAAAAAGATATTCTTTGAAACAGAAGCCAAAAAACTAAAAAAATACGAAGACATTTTGAAAAAGGCAGACCATATCTTGAGCATTTCTCCTTTTGAACAATCGTATTTCCAAAAAAAATACGGCGCAAAAGCAAACTACATCCCTGCATTTTTTTGTCACAAAAGAAATGTTTCGAAAAGTCCTAGCAATAAATTTACCCTCTGGCACGGAGACTTGAGGATTTCAGACAACTGCAAGGCCGCCCTTTTCACAATAGCTGTTTTTTCCAAACTCAAACACAAATTAGTTCTTGCAAGTAGTTTTGAAACAGAAGAAATTGCAAAAGAAGTTGAAAAACACGACCACATTACTTTTGACAATTTACAGCGGGAAGGGCAATTGGATCACTTGCTACAAACGGCTCACATACACAGTATGGTGACGTATCAAAAAACTGGAATCAAATTGAAACTGCTGAATGCCTTGTACAAAGGGAAATTCGTCATCGGAAACACAAAAATACTCGAAGACACCGGTCTGGAAGAAGCTTGCTGTTTAGCAAACACAAAAGAGGAGTTTAGAAAACACATCGAAACACTGCTTTTGAAAGACTTTGAAGAAGAGGATTTAGCGCTGCGAACTCGGGTATTGGAAAAATTCAATCCCATTGAAAGTGCAAAAAAAATAACTGCGCTCTTGTCCTTTTAACAGCATTCCATTTTAAGGTGTTTGCTGAACAACTTCAAACAACTCCCCTCCCTCACACTTGAGGGTTCGCTGAGGAAATTTTAAAATCAAAGCGTAGTCATGGGTGGCCATCAAAATGGATTTTCCGCTTTGGTGAATCGATTGCAAAAGTTCCATGACTTCCATCGAAGTTTTGGGGTCCAAATTTCCTGTAGGCTCGTCTGCCAAAATCAGTTCTGGATCGTTTAGCAAAGCACGGGCGATGGCCACACGCTGCTGTTCCCCTCCTGAAAGATGAAAAGGCATTTTAAACCCTTTGGTTTGCATCCCCACTTTTTCAAGCACCTCTTCTATTTTCGTTTTTATTTTATGGGAATCTTTCCATCCGGTAGCCTTCAAAACAAACTTCAAATTTTCAAAGACCGTTCGGTCGTTGAGCAATTTAAAATCTTGGAAGACAATTCCTATTTTACGCCTTAAAAAAGGAACCTGCTTTTCGCGCAATTTTCTCAAATCAAAGCCCACGATTTCACCCGTTCCTTGTTTGAGTGTCAGATCTCCGTACAACGTTTTCATCAAACTGCTCTTCCCGCTCCCCGTCTTTCCTATCAGGTATAAAAAATCCCCGGCTTGCACATCGAGGTTGACCCCTGACAACACCAAGTTTTCTTCTTGAAAAATGGCGGTGTTTTCTAATTTTAGAATCGAATTTTCCATAGGGCTTTGCTTTGTTTTACAAACTTATCAAATTCAAAAGAAACTGACAATTAAAATACAGAATTCCATTTTCAGTATTTATTTCAAATAAAAACCCAAACAAAGCGCTCTAGGAACAGGATTATTATTTATTTTTGAGTGTCTCTAAAAAGCCATCAATGCCTCGATTTAAATTTGTTGTCACACTATTCGCTCTCTTTTCTTTCGCGTCTGGAAACGCTCAAGTACTCAATCCCACAGTCTCCAATTACCAAAAAGGCCGAACATTGTTCGCAGAAAAAAAATATGCCGCAGCCCACGCTTTTTTTAAAAACAGCATTGAAAAATTAGAACCCAACTCAACCACGAAAGAAACCTGTGCCTATTACCTCGCTTTGAGTGCGGTAAAACTCAATACAAAAGAAGCTCCTGCACTCCTTGCTAATTTTGAAAAAAAACACCCGACAAGTCCTTTGAAAAACAAGCTTTTTTTAGCTGTTGGAAATCACTACCACAACGAGAGCAAAGCCGCAACCTCTTTGAAATGGTTGCAAAAAGTAAACCCCCAGTACTTGACAAAAAAACAAAAAGAAGCCTATCATTTTAAAATGGGCTACGCCTTGCTTTCAAACAAAAAATACACCGAAGCCAAAAGACATTTCTTGCCCTTGACTCAATCCAAAACACTCGCAACGGAAGCCAATTACTACTTCGGATACCTCTCCTACCTTCAAAAAGATGATGACACGGCACAAAAATACTTCGAAAAATTAGCGGGCAACAAACGCTACCAAAAAGAAATCTTGTACTACCAGATGAACCTCCTATTTCGAAAAAAAAACTACCAAGCAGTGGTCGAAAAAGGATTGCATCTTCTAGCAATCACCTCAGAAAAAGAAATCTCTGAGATTTCTAAAATTGTCGGTGAAAGTTATTTCTACCTCGAAAATTATTCGGAGGCAATCGTCCATCTTAAAAAATACAAAGGCCGAAAAAACGGACTTAGCACAAACGATCGATACTTCTTAGGCTATGCCTATTACAAACAAAACGATTTTAAAAAGGCGGCACAGGTGTTTAACAAAATAAGCAAGGGAAAAGATGCTGTAGCCCAAAACGCTTATTACCACCTCGCTGCCTGTTACTTAGCGCTTGACAAAAAAAGCGAAGCCCTCCATGCTTTTAAAAATGCATCTGAAGCGAACTTTGACCCAAAAATAAAAGAAAAAGCCAGCTTCAACTATACCAAACTCAGTTTCGATATTGGAAACCCCTACCAAAGTACACCAGAAGTATTGCAAAATTTCATCAAACGATACCCAAAAGGCCCCAATGCGCTTTTTGTCAAAAAACTCGTTGTCAATTCCTACCTCAGAGCCAAAGACTATTCAGGAGCACTCTTGTATTGCAAAAAACAACGTTTGCCCAAAGACGCGGTTTTTTATAAAATAAACCTCCTCAAAGCATTGCAATATTTTGACAACAAAGACTACCTAGCAGCCATTGCCTACTTCGACACAGCGAGTCTTCAACTCGTAGCAGAAAACGTCCAAGCAAAAGCCCTCTATTGGAAAGCAACAGCGCATTACCGACTGCAACAATACCAACAAGCCTTGAAAGAATTCAAACGCTTTGAAAAACACCCCAGCTCCAAATTTCTCTCCGAACACCATGCACTTGCCTATTCAATTGCCTACACCTATTTTAAAATCAAAGAATACGACAAAGCTCGTATTTCTTTTGAAAATCACCTCCGAGGAACTTCCACAGACAAGGTGAAAAAAAATGACAGCTACCTCCGATTAGGAGATTGCCATTTTGTCTCCAAAAATTATTGGAATGCAATGGAAGCCTACAACAAAGTCATCGACAAAAAAGGAATGGATGCCGACTATGCAAGCTATCAAAAATCCATGTGCTACGGATTTGTAAACCGAGCCGATCAAAAAATAGCCCTCCTCTTAGATTTTGCCAAACAATACCCATCGTCCTCTTACCGAGACGATGCCTTGCACGCATTGGGAACCGCCTACAGCAACCGTAAAAAATACGACAAAGCACTTCGAACATTGGACCAATTGAGCGACAAGCACAAAAAAAGCAAACACCTCCCGAGTGCACTTTTGAAAAAGGGATTGATTTATTTCAACACAAACAAGTCCGAAAAATCGATAAAAACCTACAAAGAACTTGTCAAATCCTATCCAAGATCCAAAGAAGCGCAGCAAGCAATTCAAAATGCCCGACAAGTATATGTAGAGCTTGACAAAGTAACAGCCTATGCGCTATGGCTACAAAGTATTGAGCATTCCGATTTTACAAACACTGACTTGGACAACACCATGTTTGAGGCTGCTGAAATCAAATACTTAGCACGTAAAACTCCTCAAGCAATCATCAGTCTAAACAAATACCTGTCACAATTCCCAGACGGACTGCACAGTTTAAAAGCTCACTTTTACAGAGCACAAGCCTATTTCAACACAAAAGAAAATACAAAAGCAGGTGTAGATTACGAATTTGTAGTCGCCCAAAACCCAAACGAGCATTCCGAGAAATCCCTGTCTCGATTGGCGCAAATCTATCTGGAAGAAAACTCTTGGAGCCAGGCAATTCCCCTTCTAAAAAGGCTGGAACAAGAAGCCAACGCTCCCGAAAACATTCTGTTTGCTCAAAGCAACATCATGAAAGGCATGTACGAAAACAAAAACTTTTCCGAAACGGTTCGCTATGCGGAAACCGTACTAAAAAACCCAAAAGCAAGTACTCAATTAAAATCAGATGCCTATGTGTACAGCGCCCGTTCCGCATTCAAGACAAAGAACTTTCAGAAAGCCGAAAATGCGTACGAAAAAGTAACCGAATTGGCAACGGGTATCTTAAAAGCAGAAGCCCTCTACCACAAAGCGTATTTCCAACACCAAGCAAAAGACTATGAAGCGTCCAACAAGACGGTACAGCAATTGGCTGCAGACTTCGCTTCCTATAAAAAATGGGGCATCAAAGGGTTGCTTCTGATGGCGAGCAACAACGAAAAGTTGGGAGATTTCTTTCAGGCTACCTACATTTTAGAAAGCCTTATTGCCAATTACAAGGCCTATCCAGAAATGGTCAAAGAAGCTCAAAAATTATTGAGAGCCGTCCGTGAAAAAGAAACAGCGCAAAGTGAGGCAACTATAAATTAATTCTCATTTCAAATCACGGCAACTCGAAACGAACTAGTTCATACTTTAGCAACCATGAAAAAAATACACCTTCTTTTTTTGACAGTCCTCCACACCGCAATTGGATTTGCTCAAACCGAAAAAGACAGCATCCAAACCGAAATTATCCATGTGGTTACTTCTTTTAACCCTCACATTTCAGAAGCTTTCAAAATCAAAGACAAACCGGCTATCCCCTCGGATACTTTTCTCAAAAAGAACGTGAGCTATCAGATCGCCCCCATCCCCATAAATTCTGCTTTTGAACCCAATGTCGGAGGTTATAAATCTGTAAAAATACCTCCAAAAACGAGCTGGTTTCCCAATTATATAAAAGCGGGATACGGAAACTATGGAACGCCTATGGTAGAGGGTTTTGCAACGCACAAAAAAAGAGAACACCACTATCAATACCAGCTCTTCAACAGGTCTTCTGAAGGAGGCATACAAGGGGTCGAACTTGACAACAACAGCCTCAAAACAGCGATTGGGTTTGCCTATAAAAATACAGAACAAAATTTCGATTGGGAAGCGACAGCAAACTACAAAAAAACCCTCGAAAACTGGTACGGTAGCGCTGTCAATCTAGATCCATCGGTACGCACCGACCTCCAAGAAAAACAGGTCTACAACCAATTTTCAATCGGCGGGCAACTGCACTTTCAAAAAAAACAACTCAAAAAAATAAGTGCGGACCTTCAAACTTTTTCAGACAAATTTGACAGCAAAGAAGCAGAATTCAACGCGGCTGCATCTTTTGAATTCCCTTTGTTAAAAAACACCTTGCAAAGTCAATTTCAATTGAACTTTTTAAATGGCGAATTCAAAAAAGAATACGAAAAAGACAGCGCCATCAACTATGGCTTTTTCGGCATCAACGCGCAGGCCCATTTACCCATTCAAAAGGACAATTTCTACCTGTCTATCGGTGCTAAAATCAACTATATTTCGGATTTGGAACACCGACAAAACAAAATTTACTTTTATCCCGACCTTCGGATAGACTTCGCTGTTTTGGAAGAAGTTCTCAACGCATATGCAGGGGTTACTGGAGGGTTCCAACAGAATTCTTATCGAGAACTGGCAGCAAAAAACCCCTTTGTCTCTCCGACCTTGACCATACAACCTAGCGACAATTCCTCCTCGTTTTTTACGGGAATCAAAGGGAATATTTCTGCTGACATACACTACGATCTAAAAGCGGTCCTTCACCAAGAAAATGACAAAGCCTTATTTCGTCAAAACAAAAGTTTGACAGACGGAACGGGTATCTTGGAAAATGGCTACGAAGCAGGCAACTCCTTTTATGTGATTTACGACCAAATGCGCACTTTTGGGTTGGAAGGAAGCATCGCTGCTACCTTGTCAGAAAAATGGGTTTCAGGAGCCTCCTTCAGCTTTCGCTCCTACACGCTGGACAAAGAAGAAAAAGCTTGGAACCTCCCAGCCTTTCAATCCAAACTTTACGCGACCTACAAGCAAGACAAATGGAGCGGAAGTTCTCATTTGAAAATCGTGGGAAAACGATACGACTACGACCTGTTGTCAGATGCCAACATTACACTCAAGGCCTATGCAGATTTGAGTGCAAATGTCAATTATACTTTTGACACAAAATGGACTGCTTTTGTAGAGATCAACAACCTGCTAAACAACAACTACGAACGTTTTGCAAATTTCAACGTACAAGGCTTTCAACTTCTTGCCGGTGTAATTTATAAATTTGACTTGTAGCACCTCAGGAAAACCAGACTTTTTCAGACATGACAATTGTCATCTTATAAAAGTTACTTTTCGGCTATCTTAGCAGCGCTTCCTTTTACAGGAACAAAACGCACCCCTTGTAGAATTTCGTCTTTCTAAAAAATGAAACCGGTTCTTGCCAAGGAGTTTTGCCCCCTCATTGCTTATTTGTGCAAAATGTTTTCTAGCAAGTTCTAGAATGACAACCCTTAAAATCCTCGACACATGATTTCGGTAAAAAAACACGGGATTTTGCTAAGTCCTACTGACCATGAATTTGAAAACAACGGCGTCTTCAATCCAGGAATTTTTCAAATTGACAACAAAGTGCATATTTTGTACAGAGCCGTTCAAAATGGAAATTTCTCTACCATCGGCTACGCCAAAACGGAAGGGCCGCTTCAATTGATAGAAAGAAACCAACGACCTCTACTAATTCCTGAATTTGACTATGAAAAACAAGGAATAGAAGACCCTCGAATCGTAAAAATAGACAGCACCTACTACATCACATATACCGCCTATGACGGAATCAATGCCATGGGAGCAGTTGCCACCTCAAAAGATTTGATTTCCTTTGAAAAACTCGGGATTGTTACTCCTCGAATCAATTACAGGCAGTATGCAAAACTTGTCAAATGCTGCAACCACAGTATGAACCCCAAATACCACCATTTTTACCGACTTTTTGAACAAATTGGATTGGCGGGAGAGGAGTTTCGTTATCTGAGAGACAAGGATTTGGTTCTTTTCCCAAGAAAAATAAATGGGAAATTTGCCCTCTTACACCGCATATGGCCAGGAATTCAAATCGCATACTTCGAAGACTGGAAAGAACTAACGCGTTCTTTTTGGGAAGAGTACATCAAGAACCTTTCGGATTATATTGTCTTGGATCCTAAAGACGCTTTTGAGATGAACTACATCGGCGCTGGAGGTCCTCCGATAGAAACAGAAGAAGGATGGCTGTTGATTTATCACGGCGTGCAAGAAACTACGAGAGGACGCACCTACCACGCCAAAGCAGCTTTGTTAAACAGAGACAACCCCCAGATAGAAATTTCTAGGCTGCCTACACCGTTATTTTCTCCTTCTGAAAAATGGGAAAAAGAGGGAGTGGTCAACAACGTTGTTTTCCCAACCGGACATGCGGTTTTTGAAGGGGAATTGTACCTGTATTACGGAGCCTCAGACAAATATACCGGAGTCGTAAGCACTCCACTCAAAGAATTGCTACACTTCTTAAAAAAACAATCTTAAAACATCTAATATGAAATTTTTAAAAAGAGGAATGAAAATGGTCATCGTCAGTTCCTACCCACCACGTGAGTGCGGATTGGCTACGTTTTCAACGGACATTGTAAAAGCACTTGCAGCCATTTTTGGCACAACACTGCCCGTTGAAATCTGTGCCTTGCAAAACGGAAACACAAAATTGAAATACGGTCCAGAAGTGACAAATGTTTTGAGGACATCACGTGCTGATAATTACAGAAAAATAGCTCATAAATTAAATGAAAGAGACGATGTTGGACTTGTTTGCATCCAACACGAATTTGGCTTGTTTGGCGGCGTCTATGGAGAACACCTCCTCGGGTTCTTACTCGCTTTAGACAAACCTGTAATCACTATTTTTCACAGTGTCATTCCAAATCCCAGTACAAAGAGAAAAATTATTGTTCAAACCATCGACAATTTGTCTGACAAAATAATTGTACTCACTAACAATTCCAAAGATATTTTAATGCAACACTACAGTTGCTCAAAAACAAAAATTAAAGTCATCCCCCACGGAATCCACACCGTCCTGTGGGACGAAAAAGAAAAGCGCAAACTCAAACACAATTATGAGGGAAAAACTATCTTATCTACATTTGGTCTTATCAGTGCCAACAAAAGCATCGAAACAGTACTCCACGCCCTTCCAGAAATCGTTTCCAAACATCCAGAAATCCGCTACCTAGTCATCGGAAAAACACACCCAGAAGTTGTAAAGCAAGAAGGAGAAAAATACCGAAACACACTCAAAGAACTGGTACAGGAACTCGATTTGGAATCGCATGTTGTTTTTATCGATCGCTACCTAAAGCTAAAACAACTTCTTGACTACCTGACGCTTTCCGACATCTATCTATTCACCTCAAAAGACCCCCACCAAGCTGTCAGTGGAACCCTGTGTTATGCGATGGCTTGCGGTTGTGCTGTCATTGCAAATCCCATTCCCCATGCCGAAGAGATTGTCCACAAAGACAGGGGGATTTTATTGGAAGAATTTGACAATACCTCTGCCTTCAAAAAAGCCATCACAGAGCTTCTAGATGACAAACAAAAACAATTGGAACTGTCAAAAAACGCCTTTTCTAAATCACAAGAAAACGCTTGGGAAAACACCGCTATTCAGTACGGACTGGTCTTTGGAGAATTGACAAATCGCACAGAAGACTTGAGATTCAATTTGCCTCCCATCAAGTTGGACCATATCAAAGCGCTCACCACAGACGTTGGAATTTTGCAATTTTCAAAGTTTTGCAAACCCGACCCCAACTCAGGATATACAATTGACGACAATGCAAGGGCGCTGATCAACATGGTACTTTACCACGAAAACTACGCTGATGAAAACGTCTTGAATTTGGCCGATATCTACTTGAGTTTTATAGAAGGCATGCAACGAGATGATGGCTGGTTTGACAACTACAAAAATTTCCAAGGTCAATTGACCAATCAAAATCAAGAAGTCAATTTAGAAGATGCAAATGGACGGGTACTGTGGAGTCTGGGATATGTAATTGCACATAAAAAAGCACTCCCAATCAACCTCGTATTGAGAGCCCTAAAATGTTGGGACAAAGCCCTGCCAAACATTGCAAAAATTCATTCGCCAAGAGCCGTCGCTTATGCCATCAAGGGACTGTACCATTACCACTCCGCTTTCCAAGATCAAAAGTCCAAGGAATTGGCTACCGAACTCGCTGCCGTATTATTGCACCACTACAAAATCAATTCCAAAGAAAACTGGAATTGGTTCGAAGAATACATGGCTTATGCAAACAATGTATTGCCCGAAGCCATGATGTATAGCTATCTAATTACCGACAACACAAAATTCAAAGAGATCTCAGAAATCTCATTGGATTTCCTGTTGGCCAATTATTTCATGAAAGGACAATTGAAAATCATTTCCAATAAAAAATGGTTTAAAAAGAAAAATGAAAAAGAGTTTTACGGAGAACAACCTATCGAAGTCGCAACCACCATGATCAGCTTGGATCTTTTTTACAAGATCACAAAAAAGAAAAAATACAAAAACCAACTTGAATTGGCCTTCAGTTGGTTTTTAGGCAACAACCACCTCAAACAAATCATGTACAACCCCATCAATGGGGGTGCTTATGACGGTTTGGAAGACAAAAACATCAACATCAATCAAGGTGCAGAATCTACCCTCTGCTTTTTCAAAGCACAAATACTCATGGACCAATACCTTGAAAAAAAATCAAAAAATCAAAAGGATAAAAACATGTGGATTTATCAGCCAAGCTCAAAATCAATGTCTTAAAAAAACAGAAAATAAAAAAATTGTGCGTCCTTATGCACCAATTATTCCGTGTACAAATTCTTGGATTTGACCCGTCCCTTTTTCCTCCAAAAAGTTGATGAATGCCGACCCTATGATGGCACCATTCACATAATCACAAACGGTCTCAAAAGTCACCTGGTTGGAAATGCCAAAACCAACAATCAAAGTACTTGATAGATTCATGCTTTTGATGCGGTTGAAATAGGCAATTTGAGCTGGAGAAATACCTCCTTTCGCTCCCGTAATGGAAGAGGAGGCCACGACATAAATAAAGGCATCCGTCATGGCGTCTATTTTTAAAATCCGCTCGTCAGAAGTTTGAGGAGTGATCAAAAAAACATTCGAAATACCATAGGAGGCAAACAAAGCTCTGTAATGACTTTCGTACTCAATCATCGGCAAATCTGGTAAAATAACCGTCTCAATCCCACAGTCTTTGCAACGTTGACAAAAACGTTGTTCCCCGTATTTCAAGACTTGATTCAGGTAGCCCATCAACACCAAAGGAGCGGTAACCTTACCTTTGAGTGATTCCAACTGCTCAAAAATAACATCCAAATTGGCACCGTTCTTCAAGGCAACAGAACTGCTCTTTTGTATCGTGGTACCGTCCGCCAATGGATCTGAAAAAGGCAAGCCTACCTCGATAAAATCAATCCCATGAGCATCCAATTCGCTGATGATTTTTGGAGTGTCTTGAAGGTTTGGAAAACCTGCTGTAAAAAAAACAGAACACAAATTTTGCTGCTTCTTTTCTAATAAATTTACTAATGAACTCATCGCTTTCTATTCTATTATTTTTATAATGTCCGAGGTGTCTTCAATTTTTGTTATTTCGTGATGATGACTTTTTGAGTGCTTCTATTCACCCCGTCGTCAAATGTCAAAATATAAATCCCCGCTGGAAAAGAACGGACGTCAACTGACGAATTTTCTGTTGTCAAAAATCGATTCAAAACTTCGTGACCAGTCAAAGCAAACATCCGCAAAGTGAGGGGCTTGTCTTTGAGCACAACCAGAAACTCATTGACTGCGGGATTCGGATACACAACAAAACTCTGCAATGCGTTCTTTTCTACACGCAATTCATTTGGATCCGTAGTATTCTCAAAATAAGAAAAACTGCCGTCTCCCTTCGCAATAAACACATCTAAATCTTGATCTGAATCTACATCGACAAAAACAGGACTCGGATACAGCTCTTGAAAAGTTTCAAAAGGATTGTCGGCTCCCGATTGATTGACAAAAGTTGTCTGCAATCCGGATCCCGTGTTTTTGTAATAGAGAATCCCACAGCTGTCGACTGCATCGTAATCTATCCAACCGACAAACACATCTTGATCTCCGTCCAAATCGATGTCTGTGAAAGTAGTTGAAAATACGCGATTCCCTGAATACGTGATCGTTCCTAAAGGGTTTTCTACCCCATACCGTTGTTCAAAAACAGGTGTCATAGTAGTTCCTGTATTTTTAAAATAAGCAATTCCGTTAGTTCCACCGACAAACACATCCATCAGATTGTCTTGATTGAAGTCTACAAAAGTAGGAGTCGAATTGGAACCGATGTCTACGCCGTCAAAAGGATTCTCTGCTCCGAGTTGCTCCTCAAACACATTAGGATCC
>DLQL01000090.1:18801-19539 GCA_002477565.1 Flavobacteriaceae bacterium UBA7433 | reverse complement strand
TCTAAAAACGCTTTGAAACACGCCAAAGCAACAGGAAAAAACACTGTCATCATCGATACTGCAGGACGCCTTGCCGTAGACTCAGAAATGATGGATGAAATTTCTGAGATTCACAAAGCAGTTGCTCCCCAAGAAACCTTGTTTGTGGTCGATTCCATGACCGGTCAAGATGCCGTAAATACCGCAAAAGCATTCAACGACCTCCTGAACTTTGATGGCGTTGTACTCACCAAGTTGGACGGAGACACCCGAGGAGGTGCTGCTTTGTCAATAAAGTCTGTTGTTGACAAACCCATCAAATTCATCGGAACAGGTGAAAAAATGGAGGCAATTGATGTTTTCCATCCTGATCGAATGGCAGATCGAATCTTAGGAATGGGTGATGTCATTTCTTTGGTGGAAAGAGCCCAAGAACAATACGACGAAGAAGAAGCTCGGAAAATTCAAAAAAAAATTGCCAAAAACCAATTTGGGTTTGACGATTTCTTGAATCAAATACAGCAAATTAAAAAAATGGGAAATGTCAAAGATTTGATGGGCATGATTCCCGGAGCTGGAAAAGCCATGAAAGATGTCGACATTGACGACGATGCTTTCAAAGGCATCGAAGCGATCATACATTCCATGACTCCCGACGAACGAAGCAATCCCAAAACAATCAATACAAGTCGAAAAAAGAGAATTGCAAAAGGATCAGGAACTTCGATTCAAGCTATCAATCAACTGATGAAGCAATTC